>JAJTEZ010000075.1 GCA_021298335.1 Saprospiraceae bacterium
CGGCGTCCCGACAGCCCTGGACCACCCTGGCTACTTCCGTGCTAAATAAAGCTACACACCAGAGCCACGCCCTGGAGATGGCCCGAAAATCCATCGTCCTGTTGAAAAATGAGAATCATACATTGCCACTTTCCAAAGAACTTCGCAAAGTTGTGGTGTGTGGCCCAAATGCTGACAACCGCATCTCAATACTGGGCAATTATACCGGATTGCCAAAAGACCCGGTGACGCTGGTTGAGGGTGTGCGTCGAAAAGTGGGAACAAGCTGCCAGGTTATCCATGATCAGGCTGTTGGCTTTACAAATGACACAATTGTAAAATATGGCTCTTTAGCCGGAATCTGGGGGCAGCAGAGAGACTTGCCGGGCATTCTGGTCTCTTATTACGACAATGATCGTCTCGAAGGACAGCCTGTTGCTACATCACGTGTGGATGAAATTGACGAATACTGGCTGGAAGGTCAGGCTCCGGCGAAGGATGTGCCGAATTTTTATTATTCATGTCGCTATACGGCGTATTTGGAAGCATCAGCAGACACAACGATCCAGTTCGAACTGGATGGCGATGACGGCTATCGGTTGTTTGTTGGCGATTCGTTGTGGGTTGATGGGTGGCGTCAGCGGCGCGGAGGACCGGTCTATTTTTCGCTCGATGTCCGCAAAGGCAAGCCCGTCAGGGTCGTGCTAGAGCACAGGCAAACAGAGGGTCCGGCGTCAATCCGGCTCAGAAGTTGCCGAAAGGTGGTATATGATTTTGCGGAGTGGATTCATAGGCATGGGGATGCGGATGTGTTTGTTTTTGCCGGAGGAATTTCACCGCAACTGGAAGGAGAGGAATTGAAGGTGCAACATGAAGGATTTGAAGGGGGAGACAGGACGACGATTACACTGCCACAGGTGCAGAAGAAGTTTCTTCGTGCGTTGCATGATGCAGGAAAAAAAGTTGTTTTTGTGATGATGACGGGCAGTGCGATTGCCATCCCGGAAGAAGAAGCTGAAATTCCCGCAATTCTGAATGCATGGTATGGAGGGCAGTCTGCGGGCACAGCTATCGCCGATGTTTTGTTTGGAGATTACAATCCGGCAGGACGATTGCCTGTTACATTTTATCGGTCAGACAAAGATTTACCTCCGTTTACCGATTATTCGATGGACGGGCGAACGTACCGGTATTTTGAAGGAGAAGTGTTGTATCCGTTTGGGTATGGGCTAAGTTATACCACATTTCAGTATTCCGGACTGATGCAGCCATCGGAAGTAGCTCATGGTAAGGATTTGAATATTCGGGTCCGGGTAACGAATACAGGGAGTATGGCAGGGGATGAAGTGGTGCAATGTTATGTCAGTCATCAGGCTGGAAGGTTGAAAGAGGCTTCTATTCGCTCGTTGAAAGGATTCCGGAGGGTTCATTTGAGGGCAGGCGAAAGCAGAGAAATTGAGTTTACACTGTCAACTGATGAGCTGAAGATCATCAATACTAAAGGAGAAAAGGTTTGGGTGCCGGGAATGATGCGTATCAGCGTAGGTGGCGGGCAGCCTGATGTAACACGCACAATGAGTGGTAATACCATAAGTGGGCTGTGCAAATTGAAATAGACTGTCCCTAATCAGGTTTTTTTGCAGATTTTTGGAAATGATTGAAAAGGCTAATGTATGTTAATAGAAAATCAAACCTATGGGCACCCAAAATGACTATGGCAAACGCACAGCGCAGCATTACGCAGCCTATCGTCCGCCACTCCATGCGATGATCCTGTCGAAGTGCTTGCCCAGGGATTCGTTATTTGCCGCTGGGCTGGATATAGGCTGTGGGACTGGATATTCTGCTATTGCCCTCAAGGAATATTGCTCTGAGGTGACTGGAATAGAGCCAAGTGAAGAAATGCTGCAGCATTCGGTATACTGTCCGGGTGTGACATATTTGAGAGGAAGTGGTGAAGTGATGCCTGTGCAGGATTCTTGCGCAGATATCATCACCTTCGCCGGTTCGCTGTTTTATGCTGAAGTACCTAAGGTGGCTGCTGAAGTGAGGAGAGTAGCCAGGGGAGAGGTCATCGTGGTATGTTACGACTTTGCTATTGATCTTAAGAGGTTGATAAGGGAAACGGGATTTATGATTGAAAAACCAGAAGGGACCTATGATCATTGTGTGAATTTTTCTCAGGAAAGAGATTTTATTCCTCTTGAAATCAAAGAAGAGACGATCGCGTTTGTGCTCGAAGATCTGCAGGCAATGCACATTTTGCTGAGCAATCCCGCTGTTTTACGGGAGTGTGCAATCCGATTTCCGGGGCTGGAAGCAGAGGAGCTTATCCTGCAGAAATTGCAAGGAAGATCCCACGAGGTGACCATCAAACTATATGATTCAGTGTATTGTCTCAGAAATTAAAAATTATATTTGGCCTGGTTTTATCCTGGTTTGTTATGATGGTTTTTCTGCATTTTTCGATTGTACCTATTGTCGTCACAGGTGGTTTGTGACCAGGGGTTTTTCCATATTTTCAATGACTTGAAAGATTTTTGGCTGAATAAAATTTTGGCATTTTTGACATGATACTGTAATCTCAGTCTATAACACTATTCTCCTGCACAAACACCACACCCTGATTCAACACAGAGCTTCCTGTTCCGGGCAGTGTATCAGTAATAGTCGCATTTCGCAAAACCAGGGTCCCCAGGTTTGTTATCGCTCTGCCTGAAACGCCGCTTCCTGAAAGAATCTTTGTGTTCCATAACACTGCCTTGCGGCCCGAAGGCACAGAAATGACAGGACCATTACCGGATATGGTGATTGTCACCGGCTGTACATTGAGGTCGCGGATTATCACATTCTGGGGTAGTACTATGGATGAGCTTAATACAATGGACTGATTGTTCAGGTGTGGCGCAAATACAATCAGACTGCCTGCCGGCGCCGTAGCCACAGCATTTCGCAGAGAGCCGGTGCCAGAATCCAGAGTATTTGTTACTTCGAAGTAGTTTTGGAAAGGAGTGTCATAAGTCCAGTAGGGCCCCGCAGTCCCTGAGCCGTATTGGATTGTCCCGGTAGATGGGCCGCCGGAAGCATTTGAAAAGTCGGTAAGCGTTGTTCCACTGCCTTCGTCAAAATGATAGAGACCTTTTGTTGCATTGTCCGTGTTGAAGGGCTTCCACGGTTTTGTGAAGCTGGAGGCATACCGGAGTCCGGAAGAAATCCGGAACTCATCCATTCTTCCTTTAAAGTGTAATGATCCGGCCAGGTCCTGTTTTTCAGCCCCCAGGACCAGCGTTGGATCGTCCGGGTAGGTTGTGGGTCGTCCGTCGCGATAACTGATATCGCCCGTGGAAGCGCCTGTTGCTGAGGTTGCATCGAGTACACCATCGATATACAGGCTCACCCCTCCGTTCGTAGCCTGCCTTGTGATAGCCACATGATGCCAGACACCATCGTCTACTACGACAGAACCACTCACTCCGCTATGAGTGAGGTTGCCACGCTGCACTCCCACGACCAACCGGCGGTCGCACAGGGCAACGCCGTAATCTCCGTGATCCCCGTCGCCAAACACGTCTCTGTCTACCAGAATGTTGCCGGTATACCATTGTCCAGGAGAGCATGCAGAAGCTGTATTGTCGCCAGGCTGGGCTTTCATCCAGAACTCCAGGGTAAAGTCATTTCCTACATCCACGGGTCGGTTCGGGTTGTCGATTGGGATGACTACTCTGTCGATGTCGGCCTGTGAAGACGTGGCAGAGGCGGTAAACCTCATAGCATAATATGTGGAGTCATCAAAACAGGTAGTAAAGGAATTGGCAAATTCATAGGTCTCGCTGCAGGTGCTGACCGCATCCCAGTTGATGGACCAGGTCATCATGCCCCTGAGGGTGGGGTAGCCTCCAAACTGCGCCAACTGATAGGTGCCTGGCTTGGGACCCAACCCTCTTAGATAATCCAAAGCAGATTTTACTACCTGCGGTGAGATATACCCGCCGCCCGCTGCCGATGGACAGGCAGGCAACCCCACGGCCACTTTTTCCGGAGGCAGCCCCTGGAAAAATCCTCCCGCAGTATTGAATCCCTGAATGACAGCTTCTGTCATCGATAGAATAAAATCTGCAGTGCCCTGACTGTAAATATTTCCATCAATACCATACATGCTGCCGCTGTTGTAAAGTTGTACATGGAGGATGTCCAGAGAGTCTCTCAATGCATGAATGACGGGTAGGTAGGCACCCCAGATACTCCCGTAGGCTGCCATTCCTCCCTGGACAAATGCGGTTTCCGGAGCCATGGTCAACCACATTTTCTTGCCCCGGGCTGTATGGAACGCTGACATGATTTGCCTGGTAGCCTGTATCAGATTGATGATTTTTGTGTCTGTGGGATTGACGATGGATCCTCCGGAAACTGTCACTGATGATCCTTCCAGATCGATATCTATACCATCAAATCCATAGGTATTGAGGAGATTCTGCATAGTTGTCACAAAGGTGTTTCGTTCAAAGTCATTGTCAAGCGATATGGGTGCTGTAGCTCCGCCAATACTGATCAATACCTTCTTGCCCTGGCTTTGCAAAGCGGCAACCTGAGACGCAAATGTAGCGGTGCTGACCTGGTCCGGTACAAATGTCATGTGGTAGTCAGTGCCTGCCTGAGGCAATGCGAAAGCAACCTGGACAACATTGTACCTGCTGTCAACCGAAGGGAGAGAGAGATACGGCGCTGCCGCATCGTTCCAGTTGTGCCAGTATCCAACAAGTGATGGCGCCGGAGATTGTGCTTCCAGCCTACTATGGTTCAGGCACAATATGCAGTGGGTGGTCAGGAAAAATATCAGGGCTTTACATCTGAACGCTGGCATATGCAGGAGATTAAGGAGTATTAACGATGCTGGTCCACCAAAATTACATTTCCATCAGGGTCAGTGAGCGTAAGACTCGCAGGTCCTTCCGTTTTTTCATCTGCTTCACTTGTGAGTGCAACGCCAGAGGTTTTTAACAGTCTCTGGATTTTACGAATGTCATCGAAGTTTTCAATATTGTTTGCGTTCTCATCCCATCCCGGGTTAAATGTCAGGATGTTGCCCTGAAACATGCCCTGAAAAAGACCGATGAGTGCATTCTCGTTTTTCATGATGAGATAATTTTGTTGCAAACTTCCTGCAAATACACGGAAGCCTAATTTTTCATAAAAATCTTTGGATGTTTTTAAGTCCTTCACGCTAAGACTGAGGGAAAATGCGCCTAATTTCATATTGTTTTGCATTTCTGTATTGATTTTTTGTAATTCGGCGCTTGGTGGCTTATGTGCAAAAATTGTATTGAAATAATATCCCGTTACAAATGATGTGATCAGGACTACAATGATGATGAATTTATGTTTCATTTTACTATTTTATGTTTGAGGTCTATTGATTTCAGGTCTGATGGGCTTCATTCAAGGTTCAATGATATACTATTCCTCTGCTATCATCCATTTTTCTCTCAAGCGAAAGGCAGCTATGGTTTGCCTTTTGGCTTTGTTGGCCGCTACGTTTGCCTTGATGTTATTTTTACTGGCCCACACCGAAAGCGGTATGATCTTTTTAGCTGTCAGCAAGGTAATGCGTTTGTGTAATGATTCTATTAAAAGCAGTGCAAATAATTTTGTGAAACCACCAAATTTGAGTGTTGACTGATACTTTGTAAACAGTGAATAGTAATCTGTGTGTTTGTTTTTGTTTTGAATGATGATAGGAGGGAAACCTGCGTTCATCAACTGCAAATTGATAAGCAATCTGCCCAGGCGCCCGTTGCCGTCAACAAAAGGATGAATGGTTTCAAACTCTGCATGAAAATGAGCGATAGCATCCAGAAAAAACCAGTCTCTATTTTGGTTATAACTATCTACTAATTCCTGCATAAGTGTCGATACAAACTGCGGGTTTGCCCCCAGATGGTTGCCTACCCTTACCCATTCTTTTCCACTTCTAAAACGCCCTGCTATCTGCTCTTCGATGTGGGTAAGCAAGGTTTTATGTAAGCCCGTAATCAAGTTTACGGTGAGTGGGTATTTGTCTTTATCCAAGATGGTTTCAGTGATGCTTGCCAGATTTTTGGCTTCGTAAATTTCCCGCACATTAACCTTTCGATCTAAAGTGCCACCTGCCAAAATTTTCTCTGTATCTTCCAGTGTCAGTGTTGAATTTTCAATAGCATTTGAGTTGTACACCATTTCAGGAATTTCGGCAAAGGCCAATTCTCTCAGCAAAAGTTCGTTTCCTTTTGCCAACTCCAAATATTGCTTGTGCAATGCCTCTATCTTGTCTTTTGTGGTTTGGTTGATCATGGTACTTCCGCTCAACTTACCGTGAAAAATAGCGCCAATATACTACTTTTCACGATAAATGCCTCGGATATGATGTGCTCTAGCGTGAAGTTTTGTTGAATTGTATTGGGTTACCCCCCGACGCAGTAGTGAATTCTCCCCATTCGTAGTTTGTAGCTTGTTCGTTGGCAAAACCAAGCATCTTTATCTGTCCGATAATCTTTCCCTATACATTGCGGGCTTCAGCAACTATGGCATGGATTTCGGTTTTACGCCAGGTGAAATCTGTTCAGGTTTTGATTTCGTAAATGTATTTAGGCAGATTCGGGGTAAGATCATACTACCTCAATCGGGTTCGTGGGTAAGGCGAGGTGCGATGTACAGGAGTCTTTATGACCTGTGTGTTGTTATGATGCAGCCATTTTTATTCACTAATCATTATTTTACGATCTTCAATCTCGACGGTGAAGTTGACTTTAGCCTGTAATGCTTCAAAAACTCTTAGAATTGTTGAAAATCTTGCATCTGTTGTTGAGTTTTCAATTTTTGCAATTTGTGACTTTTGGACACCTACTAATTCACCAAGTTGTTCTTGAGTTAAATGTTTGGCTTTTCTGGCTTTCCTGATGGCATCACCAATCAATTCAAGTCGAAGCTCTTGTTCAAAAAGTTCTCGTTTTTGCGTCCCACGTTTTCCAATATATTGATCTGTCAACTCATCTAAACTATATGTTTTCATTTCTTTTTTATTTTTAAGTATTCTGTTCTTAACTGTTTTGCCTTGTCGATTTCTCTTTTCGGTGTTTTCTCAGTTCTTTTGATGATTCCATGTGTTGCTATAATCATTGATTTCTCGGTTTCATCCCAAAATGCAAATAATCGGTAAGCATTTCTGTTATACAATGTTCTAAATTCCCAAATTTCATCTTCAAGCTTCTTTAGAAGTTCTTCGTCTTTTGATATCGTAGATTTCCAAATGTTGTAAAAAATCTTGTCTCTTGTTTTTTCATCCAACGAATCTAAGAATTGTTTAGCATCTTCGAGAAATTTGACTTTAAACATTTACTAGTCTTTAACAATGAAGTAAATATAATAGTTTCCTTTTTAGGACACATATTTCTTTTCAAAGAATTATCATTCTTGTCATTATACTCTAGCTACCATTGTAACTCCTATTTTAAATAGTTGCTTTTGACAAGCCGATTTGTTCACAATACCTAAAACCAGAATCTTTGAAAGACGGTACTTCTCCGAAATACTTTTGCTGCAAACTAGTGTCAGCAACATATTGTCAAATGATGAAAACGACCACCAATAAACAAAAAAGCCTTGTACATCATTGATATACAAGGCTTTAATTTTTTAATTGTAGCGGGAGCAGGACTCGAACCTACGACCTTCGGGTTATGAGCCCGACGAGCTACCAACTGCTCCATCCCGCGATCATGACGCTACAAGCTTTTTGTAACGGACTGCAAATATACGCTAATTTTATCTTATTTGTCAAGAGAAAAATGAAAAATATTCATTTTTATTTTTGAGACTCAGAAACCATTGGTTTTCAATAGTATTATATCAAATATGTTGATTGAATACTAACAGTGTAGAAACCTCTGAATGGTGGTAATTATTGCTGCATGCCTGCAAACGTGAGAACGAAGTACATCAGCATGGCAATCAATGCACTTACCGGAATTGTCAAAATCCAGGCCCACAGCAAGTTGATGGTGACACCCCAGCGCACAGCAGATAATCTTTTGGTGGCACCTACACCTATGATGGATCCAGTGATGGTATGTGTAGTTGACACCGGAATTTTCAGGTATTCGGTCAGGAAGAGAGTTATCGCTCCGGCTGTTTCTGCAGCAACACCTTCAAACGGCGTGACCTTTGTGATACGGGTGCCCATGGTCTTGATGATTTTCCAACCTCCACTCAGGGTACCCAGGCTTATGGCTGCATAACAGGAAATAGGAACCCACCACACCATGTTTTCCAGAGTATACATCTGAGGATCATACGCTACCATGGCCGCCATAATGATACCCATGACCTTTTGGGCATCATTGCCACCATGGCCGATGCTGAATGCCGCTGACGAAACAAGCTGCATACGCTTAAACCAGCGCTCAGACTGGATATAGTTTAATGAATTGAGAAACAAAGTAAATAAGGCCATGATCACAATGATAAAACCCAAAAGGATCAATTTGAAATTATGGCTGTCAAACACCACATTTGCCAGATAGGAGGAATAAGCATCTGTGATTTTTTCAGGACTTGTTTTTAAGGCTCGTTGTAAAAACAAAACAACTCCGACGATGACACCCAAAGAGAGTATTTTTGGAAAAATGCTTTTCTTAAATGCGTGTAAAAACCAAAGCGAAATAATGAAGGCAATCAGCATGCCCACAGCCGGGGCTAATACTATGAAACTGGCAATCTGGATGATCTTGCCCGAATTGATAGATTCAAAACCTGTGTGTGCAATGGCAGCTCCAGCAAATCCTCCAATCAGGGTGTGCGAAGACGAAGATGGAATACCAAACCACCAGGTAAGGAGGTTCCAGAAAATGGCAGCAATCAGCCCCGCCAGGATAACAGTAAGCGTGATGTACGGTATGCCTGCAGCATTGGTCCCTTCATTGACTGTCTTGGCAATTGTATTGGCAACACCGTGATCCCGAAAGATAAAATACGCAGCAAAATTGAAAAATGCCGCCCAGGCTACTGCCTGAAACGGGGTAAGCACTTTGGTCGATACCACGGTTGCGATAGAATTGGCTGCATCGTGGAATCCATTGATGTAATCAAAAATCAGCGCAAGAGCAATAATCACGATCAGTAAGGTCATATAAGTTGGTTTTTTCAACTTTCCTCCACAATCTCCTGGAATTGTGGCAGGAAAATCTCTTATGCGTATTTGATAATGATGGATTCTATCACGTTTGAGGCATCCTCACATTTGTCAGATATTACCTCCAGATCTTCGTACACATCTTTCAATTTGATGACCGCCAAAGCATCAGCTCCATTTGAAAACAGATTGATGATGGCATTGTCAAGAATGTCGTCAGCATCATTCTCTAAAGAATTGATTAGCACACAATCTTGCTTTATCTGGCTGATATTTTTCATACTTCGCAGTTTAATCACTGCATCTGTCACTGTTTTGATGGATTTATAGTTGACTTCTCCCATCTGCCGCATATATTCATCTGTCTCATAAATTTTATAGTTCAGTATTTTTTTAGAAGACGCATACATATAGTCTGCAATATCGTCTAATGAGGTCGCCAGATAATGAATATCCTCTCTGTCGAACGGAGTGATGAAGTTTTTT
>JAJTEZ010000076.1 GCA_021298335.1 Saprospiraceae bacterium
GGGCGATGTGGCAGTTGTTATTGAAGATCTAAAACTGGCAATCAAACAGTTAAAGGAGTGGATGGAGCCACAAACCATCGCTTCTCCTGTCACCATTCAGCCATCGAGCGGACGGATTGTGTATGAGCCAAAGGGCGTAGTGGCTATATTTGCCCCATGGAATTATCCTTTCAACCTGGCCATTACACCACTGATTGGTGCCATAGCAGCTGGAAACTGCATCATGTTGAAACCAGCACATGAAACGCCTCATACTGCCCTGGTGCTGGAAAAACTCATCACCTCTGTCTTTGATCAGGAGCATGTGGCCGTGATCCAGGGAGACGGCAGAGAAACAGGCCCCGTAATGTTGCAGGAGTGTATTTTTAACCATATTTTCTTTACAGGATCCGCAAAAACAGGTCGCTGGGTCATGGAACAGGCTGCAAAAACTCTCACGCCGGTTACACTGGAACTGGGCGGTAAAAGTCCAGCCATCGTAGACGCTACTGCTAAACTGGACATTGCAGCCAAGAGAATCGCATGGGCCAAATTTTTCAATGCCGGACAAACATGTTTGAGTACCGATTATGCACTTGTTCATGAAGATGTCTATGATGCATTTGTTCAGAAAATGCAGGAACGGATCCATGAATTTTATGGTGATGATCCAGCCGTTTCGCCCCATTTTTCGCGTATTGTCAATGAAGAAAGAGCAACCCGAATTGCATCATACCTGCATCAAGGGAAAATTTTGGCGGGCGGTCAGTCGGATATCACGGACAGATATATTGCGCCATCCATCCTATTAGTCACTGACCTGGATGCGCCTGTGATGAAGGAAGAAATTTTCGGCCCTGTGCTTCCTATACTAAAGTGGAAAGACAAGAGTGAGGTAGTAGACATTGTACGAAAAAATCGCTACCCGCTGGCGTGCTACATTTTTTCAGAAGACCAAACGAATATCGATTACTTTATCGGGAAAATTGAGTTTGGAGGTGGGTGTATCAATGATGCTATCATCCACTATGCAAACCCGTCATTTCCTTTTGGGGGTGTGATGACCAGTGGGTCGGGACGATATCATGGCAAACATACATTCGAAACGTTTTCTCACGCAAAACCCATTTTGCGATCCTTGTCGTGGGTAGAAACGCACGTATGGTTTCCTCCATACAGTTCGTGGAAATCCAAAATCATTAAGGCGCTTGTCAAATAATACAATATCAAAACTCTCTTATCAATTCTTGCCAAAGCTCAGGTTGATTAGTGCCAATTAATAATTTCTGGCCGTTTTTCAAAGTGAGTTGTACCCCTGTGGAGCCATAGACGGAGTAAGCTTTGCCGTACTTCCTGCTACTCCGGATTCCCCAGCCACCAAATTGCCTGATAGGATTGTATTGGCAAATCTCCGCAGAAAGAATGTCTTTACCGTCGATAGAGAGGGGCTTGAAATGGAATGGACGGAACTGAACCGATAGTTTTATGCCATCCCAACGAGTCGTCAGTCTTGAGTACTTCAGCAGCAATGCCAAAACTAGTGACGTACCCATGCTGGCATAAAAAGGCGTCATGTCCCTCTCGTAAAACACAAAATACAGAATCCAATTTACAACCAACGGTACTGCAACCGCCACCAATGGCCAAATAGTATCCAGCTTTTGTACTTCCTCTACCTGAGTCCGATTCATCAGAAAGTGACTGGCTTCTTGACTTCCTTACCTTCCCGAAGGATGGTAACCTCAACGGTTTGTCCCTGCTGGTATGTGGATAGACATTTCATATAGGTCTGAATATCAGCGACATCTATTTCTCCCATCTTGATGATGATGTCACCTTTCATCAGTCCTGCCCCAAAAGCAGGACGACCTTCTTTGACCCCGTCAATCTTCATCCCTTTCCCATCATACAGATAATCCGGCATTACACCCATGGTGACATTAAAAGCAACACGATTCTGGGTTTCATCTTTGGTTTTTGTGAATGACAGTTTGGGCTCAGAATCCAGAGCCCTGACCAAGGTGAAAATATATTCAAGTACTGTGTGGGCTCCCTTGTAATTGATCAGCGGATGGTCGTCTGAAGGTTTGTGGTAATCTTCATGCTGTCCAGTAAAAAAACCAAGAACTGGCACATCAGCATTATAAAATGAAGCATGGTCTGATGGGGCCATACCGGATAATTCCTTCTTAATGGATAGGGTAGAGGGAGCGTTTTGGTCAATAATTTTGTCGAATGCAGGAGAAGTACCTACACCGCCTACTGACAACTTTTTTTCTGCATTCAGTCTGCCAATCATATCCATGTTGATCATATAATGTATTGAATTGGCGGGTACCGGGCAGTTCTTGACAAAATAATTTGATCCCCAAAGGCCTTTTTCTTCACCGGAAAAACTGACGAAAAGATAATTATATTTAGTAAATCCCGCCTTTTTGATGCTTTCTGCCAGATACAGCACCCCTGATACTCCGCTGGCATTGTCATCTGCTCCATTGTGGATGGCCGCCGGACCGGTGTAAAGGGATCCTTCCTTGCCGTAACCCAGGTGGTCGTAATGGGCCCCAATGACTACAGTAAAGGGTGCTTTGTTGTCAATCCATCCAACTACATTTTTGCCCGAAATGATATCTCCTTCTCCTTGTGAATCGTCACCATGTGGATTATTGCTTTTTTTTCGGCTGAAGACCTGAAAATAAGTGTTATTGTCGCCTTTAGGGTTTAAACCGATTTCCTTAAACCGCTTTTCAATATATTCGGCAGCTTTATCTGCACCTTCAGTACCAATTTCTCTGCCTTCCATGTGGTCAGAGGATAGGGTAATGATGTCCATCGCAATTCCCTGCCCGGGTTCTTTGATTGGGTATCCTTTTGGACTACATGTAATGAGCCAGAACGCAAAGGCGAGAAACGAATACCGGGAGAAGACTTGTAACAAGCGCATATGATCTATTTTCATGCAAAAGTAGAGATTTTCAGAGATCCCGACCTTCTTCTTTTGAAAATTTCATGGATTGTTGCTAAGAGGCCCAGGCAAATGCTGTACTTTTGTCGTAAAACAAGAACAAAATGGAGTTAGACAAATATTTGCAACAATGGATCTTTCTTCTGATACTCAATTTAGTAGTCGCAGGAAGTGTTGTTCAACAAGTGGAGGCACAGAAAGGTCAAAACCTCCTTCATGCGTCAATATCTGCCACGGCGGATACATTGAAGTATCCTGCTGAAAAGCACTTCCGGAATGTCAGGCAACTTACTTTTGGCGGTGATAACGCTGAAGCTTACTGGAGTTTTGACGATAAAAAGGTGGTTTTCCAGGCGACAAACCGTATGTGGGGCGTGCAGTGTGACCAGATTTATTACTTTGACCTGGAAAACNNATTACTTTGACCTGGAAAACTGGCAGCGTCAATCTCTCGCTCCGCCTTTGTTGAGTACAGGGCAGGGAAGAACTACATGTAGTTTTTTTATGCCGGACAACAATTCGGTTGTGTATGGCTCAACACATGAAGCGGGGGCCGCTTGTCCGCATGTCCCGGAAAGGCGTGCAGACGGCAAATATATCTGGCCTATTTACGAGTCATTTGATATTTACCATGGGGATCTGAAAGGCAATATCATCCGTAAGCTGACCGAAACACCTGGATATGACGCTGAAGCGACAGTTTCGCCAAAAGGAGACAAAATTGTGTTTACCTCATTACGAAGTGGAGATCTGGAATTATACACGATGAACCTGGATGGTTCGGATGTGAAACAAATCACGTTTGGACTCGGATATGATGGAGGTGCTTTTTTCTCACCTGACGGATCTATGATAATCTTTCGCGCTTCCCGTCCCAAATCGGAAGAAGACATCAAAGTGTATAAGGAACTGCTGGCTCAAGGTCAGGTAATGCCCACAAACATGGAATTATACGTTTGTAAAGCTGATGGTAGCGATTTGCGTCAGCTGACAAATCTGGGTAAGGCCAATTGGGCGCCTTATTTTCACCCTTCAGGTCAGACGATCATTTTTTCTTCCAATCATGCCCCTCCCCGCGGCTACCAATTTAATCTCTACATGATCAACCTCGATGGTACAGGCCTCGAACAAATCACTTTCGATAAAACGTTTGATTCTTTTCCGATGTTCTCATACGACGGCAAGAAAATCATCTTTGCCTCCAACCGCAATAATGGGGGCACACGTGATACCAATCTGTTTATTGCTGATTGGGTAGATTGATCCACCATGACGCATTTTACTGCAGAAGATATCAGCGCTTTAGGGCGAATCGAACGTCTGACGTTAATCAATAGTGTGACAGGCTACAAACCCGCCAATCTGGTGGGTACTGCAAGTGAGAATGGCAAAACAAATCTTGCCATCATTAGCTCTGTGGTACACATGGGCTCGGATCCACCACTGATTGGGTTTTTTATGAGACCTATGGTGACTGAAAGACATACCATGGAAAACATTCTCGCTACAGGTTGTTTTACCATCAACCACGTGCATCATCAGATTGCAGAAAAGGCACATTTTACATCGGCAGATTTCCCCCGGGAGGTGTCTGAATTTGATCGCTGCGCTTTAACATCTGAATTTCTTGAGGGCTTTCATGCCCCTTTTGTTGCAGAGAGCAAAATTAAAATCGGTCTTGAGCTGGCAGACAAACTGGATATCTCCTTAAACAAAACGATGCTGGTTATTGGAAAAATAACCCATCTTTTTTTCGCCCCTGAAGTACTGGAACAGGATTATCATCTGAATCTGAATGCGGCCGGGACCATCTGTGTATCCGGGCTGGATACCTATCATTCCGTAGATGTTCTGGCCAGATATCCCTACGCAAGACCTGAAAACACACCTGAATTTTAAAAAGATAAGTAAAAGGGTAGAGAGCTGATTGAAATCGTCGATTTCATTGAGATTAGGGCAAAAAAAAAGACCGATTCTCCCTACAGAACCGGTCCCGAGTAAACAATTTGCTTAATTAATTACTCATTAACTCAATCTCGGTTTAAGTAAATCCAAAACCGTGCCAAAATTGATTTATTCGGATTTTTTGTAAAAAAAATGATGGCAACCTGGAGAACTTAACTTTAGTGTGACTTAGTTTTTCTCCACAGGCTGGCATTTTGGGATTCCAATTCTTTGCAACGTTTCATTAGCTTGCTGAAGTATTTCAGGAAATAGCACCTTGTCATCATACTGATTGAGTGATTGATCCTTGATTACTTCAATTGAGGAATCCAGGACGGATTTTGATTTATTTTCCATTTGTTGTAGTTTTTAAAGCATTTCTTGAAATACGAATCACTTCGTGATGATTAGAATCAAATCCTCGTCAAAATCTTACCATTTGTAATGTTTATGGTAAAATCCTGACTCACATACGAACATTGGTCCTTTTCCTTCTGATCATAAAATTTGTATAATTCACATTTTGAATAAAAGGTTCCTAGTTTTTATTATATTCTCCAAATATTTCAAAATCTATTTCTGCTTGGTGAAGGTACTTTGAAAGTTTGATACGATAAAGTCTGGTTCTTGAACTGGTACTTCCCTTAGCAAATACCCATGATTCAGGATAAAGGGTCGTAAACTCATAAATTGTTGCAACTACAGTAGATAATACTTTTTCTATGTCTCCATTGTTTGTAATAACTTTGTCATCTAATTCTCCAGTAATCAGATTTTTATCGCCAAATGCAAGATTAACAACTCCTTCGTAGATTGTAGGCTGGTATTTAACCAGCTTGTTAATAATTCGATTTTCTCCAAGACTTATAAATTCGAAAGTAAAGGTAAAATCGCTGGATTGAATAGGATAGGATGGAATATGCATAATATGTAGGTTTTAGTCATGTGTGAATTTTTACATAGATTTTTCTTATAAAACGAAAAAAGGCAACTCTCCCGAATTGCCTTTCATAATTTGAACCTGTACGTTTTATTTGTTGATCATCTGCTCAACGCCGGTGGTAAACTCTTCACAGGACTTCATATATCCCGTTTTACCTAGTGCTTCAATACTGTATTGCTTTGTAGCAGGATCCTTCTGAAGGTTGAAAACCCAAACAGTAGGGTAGCCTGTTACTTTAAATGCCTGCTGAAGGCTTTGATTTTGTGCCACGATTTCCTGAGGAATCGTTTTACGTCTTGGAAAGTCAAGTTCCAGCAACACAACATGCTGGGCTGCCCATTTTTTAAGCTCTTCCTTGCTAAACACGTCAGCTGTAAGTCTTTTACACCATCCACACCAGTCAGAGCCTGTAAAATTGGCCATGATGGGCTTACCTGATTTTTTGGAAATTTCGAAAGCTTCGTCGATGTCAACCAGCCATCCTTCATTTTCAGGGGTGTAGCGGGTAATTTCCTGCTTGTCTGCAGTAGGTGTGGCGGTTTTCGACTGGCCACTCATATTGAA
Source organism: Saprospiraceae bacterium (assembly GCA_021298335.1). Taxonomy (GTDB): domain Bacteria; phylum Bacteroidota; class Bacteroidia; order Chitinophagales; family Saprospiraceae; genus OLB9. Next base: position 6,396 of record JAJTEZ010000076.1, read on the forward strand.
AGGAAACGACAACAGAAGTGCTGCTGCCACAAGGAAAAAAAATTGCTTCATGTCGGGTGGTACTTTTAATTTAAGCAAAATTACAGTTAAATTTTGAATCAGAGGATAAATAAGAAATATTTAACGCCTTCCCGAATCACGGCTAAGAAAATGATTCCCTTCAACGCTCAGATAGTTTTTTCTTTTTTCGTCTTTGATTGACCCATTTTTCAAATTCGACTGCGTGAAACACAATTGCCGCACCCAGCAAACAGACACTGAGCTCCAAAATACTCAAAGGTTGTGTTTTTAACCAAGCATTCGCAACAGGATTATAAATCACAAAGAGCTGTAGCAAAAGTGTGAATAAAACTGAAAGGATCAGAGGCTTGTTAGAGAAAAGTCCTTTTTTGAAAATGAACACATGCTCACTTCGGATGGCCATCACATGGCCAAGTTGAGAAAGTGAAAGTACTGTAAATACCATCGTTTGCCAGTGTGCCAGGTCTTGGCTCAGGGCCCATGTTTGTACCAGGATGGTAATACTTGCCATCAATGAACCTACCCACACAATGTGCCAGGCTGTGCCATGTGCAAACAGGCTTTCTTTGGCCGGTCTGGGTGGCCGATCCATGATATCCGGTTCGGCTTTTTCTCCAGCAAGGGCTACTCCCGGGAGTCCATCTGTGATGAGGTTGATCCATAAAATATGCACGGGCAAGAGAGGTAAAGGCAAAGAAAGCAGTGGCGCAAAGAATAAAGTGAGGATTTCTGCACTATTGCATGTCATGATGTACCTGACAAATTTACGGATATTGTCAAAAATCCGCCTGCCTTCCCGGACAGCTTTTACGATGGTAGCAAAATTGTCGTCCATCAGAATCATATCTGCAGCCTCCTTACTGACATCGCTGCCACTGATACCCATCGCAATGCCTATGTTTGAGGCTTTTAAGGCCGGCGCATCATTTACGCCATCACCTGTCATGGCAACAAATTGACCCTGAGATTGCATGGCTGTGACGATGTCAAGTTTTTGTGAAGGACTCACCCTTGCGTACACTGTGGTATCACAGACAGCCTTTTGCAAATCAGAAAACTCAAAGGATTGCAACTCTGTACCTGTCAGTACAGGCCGTGTACCGTGAAACGGCATGCCAATGCGTTTGGCAATCGTCAAAGCAGTGCCCGGATGATCACCTGTAATCATTACTACACGAATGCCGGCACTATTACATTGTCTAATGGCATCTTCGGCTTCCTCTCTTGGTGGATCAGACATCCCCACGAGCCCAAGAATATGCAGATCATATTCCAATGCTTCCAGCTTATCGGATTGCAAAGTTGATAGGATCGTACGGGACTCCGGCTGGCTAAGAATGCGATATCCAAAGGCGAGAACCCGCAGCCCTTGAGAAGCCCATTCGTGTGATTTTTTGACCAGTATTTCTGTATCGATTCCATCCACCACGCGCTCACAGATTTTTTCTACGGCACCTTTGCTTATCAGGATAGTCTGAGCCTTCTGGGTATGAAATGTGGTCATTCGTTTGCGCTCCGCGGTAAACCCAATTTCAGCTAGCCTGGGTTTTGATGTTCTAATATGTGAAATGAAGCCGGGTTGTTCATATTTGAGTAAAAACTCCAGCAGTGCAGTCTCTGTGGGATCTCCGCTACATACACCGTTTTGAAAGCCGGCATCATTATTTAATGCAAGAGCCTCATAAAAGAAGGGTAGGATGGTTGGGTCAGTCAGAAAATGCTCCTGAACAGTCATCTGGTTTTGAGTGAGAGTACCTGTTTTATCGGTGCAGATTGTATTCACTGAGCCAAGTGTTTCTACGGCAGGCAGTTTGCGGATCAATGCCTTGTTTTTTGCAAGTCGTGAAGCTCCTCTGGCTAATGCAATCGTCACTAGTGCCGGTAAAGCTTCCGGAATTGCGGCTACCGCCAGACTGACAGCAATCAGCAGCATTTGCAACGGGTTTTCTCCCCGCATCCATCCCACAGTGAAAAACACAAGGCAGACACCCAGGATAACCACAGAAAGCTTTCTGGAAAAATCCTCCATGCGCTGCTGCAGTGGCGTTTTAGTTTTTTTTCTGTCCAGCAGAGAGGCAATTTTTCCAATTTCTGTCTGCACCCCAGTTTGTACTACAATGCCTTTGGCTCTGCCTTTGACAACCACTGTGCCTTTATAAGCCATATTGGTTTGATCCGCAAGGGGAAGTGATGCCGGACTCAGAGCCTCTGATTGCTTTTGCGCAGGCATGGATTCGCCTGTAAGGGCTGATTCATCTGCCATCAGAGCATATGATTCAATAATGCGCAAATCAGCAGGTATTAAATTTCCCTGTTCCAACAGAACACAATCACCTGGCACCAACATGCTTGAGTCAACCGTTCGCGTAGCTCCACTCCTCAAAACGGTGGCATGCAAGGCAGCCATCTGGCGAATGGCATCAATTGCCTTTTCAGCATTGTATGCCTGCACCACGCCAAGCACACTATTGATAGTCACAATCAAAAGGATAATGATCGTATCCATCCACTCTCCCATAAACCCTGCGAGGAGTGCCGCTGCCATGAGAATCAACACCATAGCATCTGTCAGTTGTTCCACAACAAGATCTGAAATTGAGTATGGTTTCTTCTCTGGAATCAAATTCTGCCCAAAAGATGCCTGAAGTTCTGTTGCTTTTTCCTCAGAGAGACCATTCACGCCAGTGTCAAACTGTCGGATTATCTCTTCCGGACTCATTTGATAGAATGGGTGCTTATGATCCACCATTGTCAGTATTTATGGCTGTTTTGTTTTGTATTGACAACCACAGTAATTCGATCGACCTGATCATCAGTTGATTAGAGTCTCTCACTTCACGAATAAAGTTAAGCAGTGAAGCAAGGTCGAAATCCTGTTGTTTCCGATAACTTTCAAAGGCGAGCGTTTTTAATTTCTCGTAGAATGATTCATTTTGTTTGGTCATATCCTGCAGCATTTCCTGGCGTGGGTGTAAGTGGAGAATGCTTGTCAGATCCTGAGAAAACTCCATAAAAAAATGACTGATTTCTTTTTCGAGGGCAAACAGTTCATCGCGGGCACTTTGCCTGAAATCGGCTATGTTGTGCCTGACATCCTTGATTTCTTTGACAGACAAAGTGGCCGATCGAATTGAAGAATAGAGTTGTTGAATTTCTTGCGCCTCCGACTTGTTTAAAGACTGTTGTAAGGTAGGTAGTGAATAAAGGAAAATGTCATTTTCATACTCCTTCAGCGCATAGTAAGCATCTGCCGGAATCGCATCATGGGGCTGGTTGTATAATTCAGATCTGACATGGATTGCTTTTTGAAGAAACAGCAGAGATTCTCTTTCCAGGGCGTCAATACAGGCAATGACATCTGTTGTATTTGATGGGGACAAAAACGAGGTCAGAATGTCTGTTTTACCAGAGCCCAGTGTATCAATCCATCGGGTAAAGTATCGGATGAATGGTAAAATGAGCAGGATGCCCAGCATATTGAACGAGGTGTGAAAACTCACCAATGCCACAAGGGGGTCGTGAATTCCTGCAAGGTCTATGACATGAAGCAATGGGTGAATGGTTGCCAATGTGATTAAGGCAGTAAAAACATTGATATAAAACTGTGCCCAGCCAGTTTTTTTACGTGTCGAATTTCCGTTGATGGTGCCCAAAAGCCCGGTCATTGTTGTGCCAAGGTCAGCTCCGATAGCGAGGTAACATGCCTGTAAAAGAGTAATTGTTCCGGCAGAAAGTGACGTCAGAAAGATCACCATCGCTGCTGTACTCGATCGCAAAGCGGCTGCAAGGGCAAAGCCAAACAACACAAAGAATATATTGGGTTTGCCGGAGAGAAGGGAAATGTCTGTTTTGGATGCAAATTCAACGAAAGAGTCCTTCATGTAGTTGAGGCCCAGAAACAACAATCCTAATCCAAGGATGAGCTTGCTGATGGTTTTGAGCTTGCCTGAGGAAAAGAATGAAAAACCCAGGGCTCCGGTTGCAGTAAACAATAGAAAGAACTTTTCTGGGTTGACCGTAAACCCGAGTATCGCTACCATCCAGCCTGTAAATGTTGTACCCAGATTGGCACCTAGGATCAGTCCGATGCCATTTTGCAGAGGCAGAATGCCGGACCCGGTAAAGGACATGACCAGCAGTGTCACTGTCGTGCTGCTGGTCATCACAGCTGTGGTGAGGGCACCTGCAATGACGGCCTTGATTGGGTGTCCGGTTTGTTTTTGTAAAAAGAGTTTGAATGACCGACCTGCCAGAGATTTGACAGCGTCCTCCAGCATGGACACACCAAATAAAAAAAGGCCCAGTCCGGCAGCCAGCAATGTAAACTGAATGGTGGACCAGGCTTGCATATTGTAATTTTTTGGTTAAAAATAAAGACAAACAGACTACAGTCTGTGACACCTATTAACCCTGTTTAAACTTTCGGATAGCGGCGGTGAGCCTGGGGACGACTTCAAAAGCATCGCCTATCACACCGAAGTCGGCTGCCTTAAAAAAAGGCGCTTCCGGGTCCTTATTGATGACCACGATGACTTTACTGTTGTTGACTCCTGCCAGGTGCTGAATTGCACCTGAGATGCCCGCGGCAATGTAAAGATTTGGCCTGATGGCAACGCCTGTTTGTCCTACATGTTCATGGTGAGGCCTCCATCCGGAATCAGCTACAGGGCGTGAACAGGCGGTGGTCGCTCCCAGCGATTGTGCCAGATCTTCAATGATCCCCCAGTTTTCGGGCCCTTTCAAGCCTCTGCCTGCAGATACCACCAGTTCGGCCTCCGGTAAGGGCACAATGCCGGTAGATGTCTGACGGGATACAACTTTTACTGATGGTGTGTCCAGTTTCTTATCCAGGACTTCCACAGTCCCGGGGCCACCCGTTTTTTCAGGCTGTAAGGTATTGCCCATCAGAGAAATGACCTTTGTGGATGTTTGAATCTGATAGTTCACCTTTGCTTTTCCCGAAAAAACTGATTTTGAGACCGCAAACGAAGTGCCTGGATCAGGTAGGCTGGAAGCCCCGGAAATACAACCGGCTTCCAAACGTACTGCGATTCTTCCGGCCATAGACTTGCCGTTGGCGCTATGAGTCAGAATCACCACACTTGCGTTTTGTGCCAAAGCCACCTCTGAAATCAATTTTGCCCAGGATTTCGCATCAAAATCGGGATTCTCAGAGGGGTGTATCTGTAAAATCCTTCCCAGGCCGTATTCTCCGAGCTGTGCCGCATTTTCCGCTTGCCCAATCAAGAGTCCGATAGCTTCCGTGCCGAGGATCTGAGCCGTTTTGGCTGCATAAGTGGCTACTTCATGTCCGGATTTTTTAATTTTTCCTTCGGGAGATTCGATATATACTAGTACTGACATGGTCTGTGAATTTAACTTGATTTAAATAACTTTTGCCTCTTCGTGCAGTAAACGCACCAATTCATCCATATTGTCGGGGCTGACAAGCCTGACACCTGATTTGGCAGGTGGGAGTGTGAACCTGGATGCTGTTACTCTCGCCGTTCCAGAGAGCGCCGGGATGACCTGAAGAGGTTTTGTTTTGGCCATCATGATCCCTTTCATGTTGGGAATGCGCTGTTCCGCCAGGCCTTTAGCTGCAGATAGGACAAAAGGGCCCGCTACTTCACAAGTTTCTGTCCCACCTTCAATTTCTCTGGTCAATTGGGTTGATCCATTGCTTTGTTCCAGATGGTTGACATAGGAAATGAATGGAATGTCCAGTAACTCGGCAAGCATAGGACCCACCTCAGAACCATTGAAGTCGATGGTTTCTTTGCCCAGGAAGATGGCGTCAGGCATTTGTGTTTTACAGTAGGCGGCAATATTGTCAGCTACAGTAAAAGCGTCTGCAGGGTCTCCATCAATTCGTACTGCTTCATGGGCTCCCAGCGCCAGAGCTTTGCGGATGATCATATCGTTTGTAGCATCACCCATGTTGAGTACTGTTACTTTGCCGCCACCACTTTCGACGAGTTCCAGAGCTCTTACAAGCGCATACCATTCGTCGTAAGGATTGAGTATAAAGGTTATGCCCTCAGCATTGAATTCTGTATCGTTGTTTTTAAATGAAATTTTGGAAGTGGTATCCGGTGTTTTAGAGATACAAACAAGGATGTTCATAAGATTAGGTTTATTATTATTGTAACAATACGGATGGTTTCTTGTTTAACGTGCTTTGCATCAAGACGTGTGTTGCACTTTTTCTGCAAAGATACTGAGCTATTTTGTCAATAATTAAACTTTGGGTATAGAAAATGGATTTCAGTCGAATGGAATTTTTAAAATCCTGTCTTGAAAAAGACGGCGAAGACAGTTTTGTGAGATTTGCACTTGCAAAAGAATACGAAAATGGTGGTCAACTGGAAGAAGCTGTGCGGCAATACCTTATCCTCGAGCAAAACGATCCGGGTTACGTAGGTTTATACTACCACCTTGGACATGCGTATGCAGAACTTGGTAAACTCGAAGAGGCATTGATGACTTTTGACAGGGGCATCGAAGTAGCACGAAAAATGCACAGTGTGTCTTTTTCTTTGATACGTTTATTTTGGACAAGCTGGAGCAAAAGGAGGACGCACGTGTCACTTTTTTGCATGACACCCTGATACAATTGGATCAGACTCTCCGCGGCCTTGGCGGTTTTCTGGATGTCAGATATGGTAATCCGGTAGAGCTTTGGCCTCAATTGCTGATTGAATACCCAGTATCGGCTGTATATGCAAACCGGGACTATGAACCGTATGCGATCGGACGTGACCAGCAGGTAGCCGATATTTGCGATAGTGCAGGTGTAGAATTTGTGCAATACAAAGACCACGTTATCTTCGAAAAGAGCGAGGTGGTTAAGGCAGACGGCAGTCCATACACGGTCTTTACACCCTATAAGAGGAGGTGGTTGGAAGCGCTGCATGCCTCTGCAGATGAGAAAGGCGTTCCATTGGCTTTTGCGACATTTCCATCGCTTGAATATTTGCGACGGGAGAATATCCAGCCTGCAAACCCTGAAGTTGTGGCGATGATTGGTTTGGAAGCGATGGGTTTTAGACAAAGCACCATAACCATACCGCCAAAAGAAGTGGCTCAGTCAATCATTCTTCGGTACGATCAGCAGAGAGATTTTCCGTCTGTGGAGGGTACTTCGCGTTTGGGCATTCATTTTCGTTTTGGCACGATTTCTATTCGACAGAAGGCACATAAGGCATCGGGTATGAACGCTACCTTTCTCAGTGAACTGATTTGGCGCGATTTTTATTCGATGATACTGTTTCATTTTCCGCATGTGGCTACAGCTTCGTTCCGACCTGAATATGACGGTATAGCCTGGCGGAATGACGAGAAGGAGTTTGAAGCCTGGTGCGAAGGCAAAACTGGCTACCCGATTGTTGATGCGGGTATGCGCCAGTTGAAAGCGACGGGCTACATGCATAATAGGGTGAGGATGATCGTAGCCAGTTTTCTCACCAAGCATCTTCTCATAGACTGGCGTTGGGGAGAAGCCTGGTTTGCATCTCAGTTGCTCGATTTTGACCTTGCGAGCAATAATGGTGGTTGGCAATGGGCTGCTGGATGTGGTACCGATGCTGCGCCTTATTTCAGGGTATTTAGTCCTGATGCCCAGACTGACAAATTTGACAAAGACAAAAGATACATCAGGCAATGGGTCAAAGAGTTTGGCACAGACGCCTATCCAGAGCCTATTGTGGATCATAAATTTGCGAGAGAGCGATGCCTGCAGGTGTATAAAACAGCTTTGGAGCTGGGACGGAAATGATAATTGCTTTGGGCGTTGTCATCAATTGCGTATCCATCAATTGCGTTGCCATCAATTGCGTTGCCATCAATTGCAATTGATGGTTACCAGAATTAACGAAGCAATTGTCTGAACTGTGATTGATGTGATGCATATGATTTGTATGATATTAGGTAGTTCATCCATATTGACTAGTTTGTTTGATTTTAGAAGGCGATAGTTCATTGAAGTGTGTCTGGGTTGAAAAATATTTTATTTTACAAAGGTCATAGGACCCCGATCATTTGGCAATAGTCTGAATCAGGATTTTCAGGATGGGAGGATTGTCAGGATGAACTCATTTGACTCAATCACAGATTAAAGGGATTACTTGGATGACGCGAATCTTCACAGGTTAAGTCTCCCCAGGTCAATTATTAAAAATACCCCGTACCTTTGCAGGAAATTACTACCAACTATGTCAAAAAAAATACACAAAACCCACGACACGTTTGTCAAAGAATTGCTAAGCCATAAAGACAGCGCCTCCGAGTTTATCAAGCTAGCACTACCTCCGGCAATTCACCGGCAGTTGGACCTGGAAAATATTACATTCCTATCCGATACGTATACTACTAAAGAATTGAACGCATACCTCAGTGACATCGTGCTGAAAGTGCCGGTTTCTGGTACAGCAGGAGAGGTCCTGGTGTCCATCCTTATAGAACACAAATCCACGATAGACCATTTTGCCAGCCTTCACTTGCTGACGTATATGGCCAATGGCTATGCCCAGCAACGGAAGCGGAATGAAAAATTAAAAGTCATCATACCTGTAATATATTACCACGGCAAAGACAAATGGCAGTTTCGTCCTCTGGATCAGTTATTTACAGATGTGCCCGTGGAATTCAGGATGTTTATTCCAAACTTTCAAATTGAAATGTTTGCAATACAGAAATATTCTGTGCAACAGATCCACAGAATTGCTGAAGCAAAACTTAGGACCCATCAATTGACTGCAGAAATGAAAACAAAATCCATGACTTACGCCGATGTGTTAAAGGAACGAGGACTCCAACAAGGCAGACAAGAAGGAAGCCTTCAGAGTCGTTACGATTTTGCCCGCAAGCTGTTGCTCCGCAATATGCCAATAGAAGAGATTTGTGAGCTGACTGATCTGACGATGGAGGAGGTGAAGAAGTTGGCGGTTGAAATGGTCTAGTGACGACCTGGGGGCTGAGACCTAAGACCAGGGGGAAATCGTAGTGTGGATGGAATGAGGTGCCTCTTTGGAAATTGTCAGCACTATGATTTTTGAGATGTTTATGATTTGCATGATATTAGCATCGTTTATTTATTCAAATTCCACAATATACTCTGACATATATTTTCCAAGATCAGCATACTTGTAGAATAATCGGGCCCGTTTACCCAGTCGTAAACAGGTGTTTTTCTGCCTGATATCTTCCTCTGTATTCAGGGGTTGTAGTGAAGGGTACCACAAAATATGGCCGGGTTTGTCAATGAGAAGCTGTGGTTTAGACCATTGTTGCGAAAAGTCGCTGTGTCCGATG
>JAJTEZ010000077.1 GCA_021298335.1 Saprospiraceae bacterium
TGTCATTATTCCCGAACGAAGACCTGGCACTGGGCAACCGCGGAAATTACCGGGGGAAAACAGGCAATATAGAAGGAGCCTTCAGTGACTTCCAGCAAGCCATTGCCGATGGCTGCCGAAGGGCTGATGTGTACGAAGGGCTGGGCAACTGTTATGGCACGATGAGTGAACAACAGCCGGGCCAAAAAGAAGCGTTGGTGCAAAAAGCCATCGAAGCATACCAGAAAGGACTGGAGATCGAACCAAACCGCGGCAACATCCACTTCAACCTGGGTGTGGCGCAGCTGAGCGGAAATCCGAAGGCTTCGGCCCAATCCTACAAAAAAGCCCTGGAGATCATGCCCTACAAAGAAAAGGAAATATTACCCCCATTTGGGTTGGCGTTGCTCAACAGTGGCGCCTATGAGGAGGCGGTCAGCACATTGTCCAAAGCCATTGCATTGAATGGACCGAATGAAAACACGCTTTACCAGCGCGGCCTTGCCTACATCGGGCTTTCTAAACCCGTGGAGGCCAAAAAGGATCTGCAGGCTGTGCTGGCCATTAATCCAGCGCACCCTGAGGCACCTTCAAGGCTGCAGTATTTAGGCGAAAAGTTTGGGGTGGAGTAAAGTGAAAAATTGAGTTATATGACAATATACCAACTTCAATAAACCATTGTACTTTATTCACACTCGTTTCCTTTAAAATCCCTCATTGCAAAAAATGCCATACCAACGGATTAGTGGTAGTTATAGCTCGTGCTTACGACGAGTATGCCATACAACATATTCAGTTTGAGGAGGAGAATATTAAGTTATAGCTCATATTTACAGCGAACAAGACAATAATTCCCGAAACAACACACGCTAACAGGACAGGAAAGTCAGTCTGCCTGATTCTCACCTAAGCACACCAAACCACCTGCTATTCACATGCCAGTATGTCTCCTCCACGGCCCCAAAACTCAGATTCCGGCGGGCAACAGAAGATAAATTTGACCCGGTAAAGTCAAACCATTTGTATGCCCCACCGGCATAGTACTGCACCATCTGATCTATCAGCAGATACATAGCCGCCGTTTGCTTACCAGCCTGACTGGACTGGCATAAGAGAAAATATACCCTATCTTCATAACACACACAATAAGCCGCTGCCTGCAGTTCCTCTCCCTTCCTGGCAACCCATGCATCACCCCCACGCCCTCGAAAAGCCTCCATTGCAGCTAGGAGTTTCTCCCGCCATAACGAGATGAGACCTGTTGAGTCGTGTTGTATGAAAAATGGGACTATCACTGGATGGTCTTCCTCCTTAAAGATTTCCACACCTGAATGTCTCGCTTTTTCTATATTTCGGCGGGCATTGCGGTGATAATGAGCGAAAACGACATTGTAAGGCGCATCAATGGCTAAAATATGATTGACCCGCTCAACACCACTGTAAGGAGCCGGCAACTCCGTCTGGCTCATCAGGTCTGCTTTCCAGTTTTTTCTGAACAACTGAGAAAATAACTGCTTCTGCACCAACGGATCAGGATTTCTTCCAAAAAGACCCAGACGCTGGCAAAGTACCGGCTGCGTAATATAGGGAATCCAAAGTTTTCGTTTGGCATACACCGGGAAGACCATCTCATAATCACCCCACACCCATGCCGACCAACGAGCTGAGGTCATCGCATCCAGCCAGGCCGTTGTAGCGTAAAGAATCGGAGTAGGAGCCAGGCGAACTGCTTCATCCCAACGTTCGTCCGACAGGCAATTGCGTTGAATCAACAGCCAATGGTTCTCCCCCTTCCCGATCATTTTTTGAATGTCTGTCGCTAAGATGCATACAGCGCATCAATCTCTGCACTGCATTTTTGTTCGATCACTCGCCTCTTCAATTTCATGGTAGGGGTGAGTTCCGACTCCGTATTGTCATAACGCGTTGCCTCCCAGGAAGTAGGCAAGATGACAAACTTCTTAATTTGTTCAAAATGCCCAAAATGCGTATTCACCTGGTCAACAAGCGACTGGTAATGTTTTATAACCTCAGGGTGATGCACCATGTCATCAAGTGAAGACCATCCCAGCCCATTCTCTTCACACCATGCCCTCAGGGCATCCGGCGCCGGAATCAGGATGGCAGATACAAACTTGCGCTGATCACCCACCACCATTGCCTGCTCGATTAAAAACTCCTCTTTAAGTAAGCCTTCAATCGGCGCAGGAGCGACATATTTACCACCCGATGTTTTCAGCAATTCTTTTTTCCTGTCCGTAATTTTCAGATACTTCTTTCCATTCGGACCCGTTACAAAAGTACCAATGTCACCGGTTCTGAAAAATGTTTTTCCATCCACTTCCTTAAACACCTCTGCTGTCATCTCGGGCTGCTTGTAATAGCCCTGCATGATGTTGGGTCCGGCAGCAATGATTTCGCCCTCCCCGTCATTGTATTCACCTTCACTGCGGTCAATGCGGAGATCCACAATATCCAATGTCACCCCTACCGTACCAATTTTATTGCTTCCATCAAAATAATGATTTAACGTCAGCACCGGAGACGTTTCCGTGAGACCATAGCCCTCTGTAATGATAATGCCTGCTGCTGAAAACACACGGGCAATTTTTGCCGGACAAGCTGCCGCCCCCGTTGCAATTGCCTTTACATTGCCGCCCAATGCAGCCCGCCATTTACTAAAAATCAGTTTGTCAGCAATCTGCCGTTTCATCCGGTCAGAAAAACCATATGTCTTACCATGCTCAAAATCATCGGTCAGGCTGAGCGCCCAAAAGAACAATTTTTTCTTAGCCCCTGTAAGCTGCAGGCCCTTATTATAAATTTTTTCGTACACTTTCTCCAGCAATCTCGGTACGGTGGTAAAATAGTGCGGCTTTACTGTCGCCAGATCACCAGTATCACCACCCAGATTATCCGTTCCGGTAAAGTAGATTTCTGTACCAATCGAAGTATATACATACAACACAGCCCGCTCAAAAATATGGCACAAAGGCAGAAAACTCAGTATTTTTTCCCCTCTCACCACCGGCAGCAGATGCGAGCAGCTTTCCACCACGCTCAGGATGTTACCATGCGTCAACATCACTCCCTTAGGATTACCTGTAGTGCCCGACGTATAAATAATGGTCGCCAGGTCACCGGTCTGAACTTTCTGACTATACTCCTCTACCCTCTCCAGATGAGTTTCTGAAAATAAATCTTCCCAGTAGGGCCTTCCACCCTGCCTGTCAAAACATACAATCTGCTGCAACATGGGAAGATTCGCCTGTGCCGAAGAAACTTTTTCATATAGATCACCCATACCCACAAAACAAAGTTTCACCTCCGCCTCCCGCATGATGTATTCATATTCTCTGGCACTAATCGTAGGGTACATGGGTACTCCAATCGCCCCGATATATTGGATGGCCAGATCAGCAATCACCCATTCCGGACGGTTTTTATATACCACTAGACCCACTTTGTCACCAGGCTGAATGCCAGACTCCAGCATGCCTGAAGCCAGCTTCCTCGAAAGTGAAATCACGTCTCCCGTAGAATAAAACTTCCAATCGCCAGACTCAGTCCTGGACCCCACAAAACGGGACAATGGCCCCTCGTCAAACTGCTTGGCTATGTAATCAAATAAGCGTGTTGGTTGCATAATTGAAATTTAATGTGGCAAAATGGGTGGGGGAATTCCACAAATATACAACCCAATTGACCAATTATTGAAACTCGGGTGCAGAATTCAAAAATTTAATACTTTTTTAAGGTGAATGGCAAAAATCGAATTGACGACAATGGGTATCGAACGCACAACAAAGATTCTAAACCGCTAAACGAGACCATCAGCCATCCCGGAAAAACAACATTCCACTCAACCCACCACATCCAGATTTCCCGAAAAATTGCTTAGGTTTGTCTTTCGAATCATGTATATCCGGTGAAAAATGAAGGATAAAAAACAACCAGTAAAAATTGAACGTTCCCAGCCGGCAACTGCAATTCCAGATGCCCTTGATAAAAAATGGTACGGCCTGTTTGTAATTTGTTTTGCCATAGCCCTGTATATCAATACACTCACCCATGGCTTTACTCAAGATGACGCCATCGTCATCTACGACAATATGTTTACCACTGAAGGCATTTCAGGCTGGAAAGGCTTGTTTACAAAAGATACTTTTTTTGGATTTTTCAAAGAAGAAGGCAAGGCCAATCTGGTTTCCGGCGGAAGATATAGGCCGTTTACTCCTGCCATGTTTGCACTGGAATATGAACTGGCAGGCAATTCACCCTGGCTCGGACACCTGATCAACATCATGCTGTATGGACTTTTGTGCCTGTTGATTTTTAAAACAATCCAGGATATGTTGAAAGAATCCATGACATACGAAAATGCCCTCTGGATCGCGTTTGCCTGTGCGTTGGTGTATGCTGCACACCCGGTACACACTGAAGCCGTTGCCAACATCAAAGGGCGGGACGAAATTGTCAGCATGATGGGAAGCGTAGGGGTCTTATGGCTCATGTTCAGGTATCACGACACCAGGCAGACAACCTTTTTGTTTTATGCCATGGCTGTTTTTTTCCTTGCCCTACTATCCAAGGAAAACACAGTCACATTCCTGGCAGTTATACCGCTGGCCCTCCTGACTTTTCGGAAAAATGCAACTTCATCCGCCAGACAGAGCCTTTTACTGGTAGTGCCCTTCATCCTGTTTATGATCATCCGCACCTCCGTGATAGGCAGTGGATTTGGAGCCCCCCCCCTTGAACTGATGAATAATCCCTATGTAAAATGGGCCGATGGCCAATATGTGCCATTTCAGCTTGGTGAAAAAACAGCCACGATCCTGTATACACTGGGAAAATACATCCAGCTACTGCTTTTCCCACATCCATTAACCCACGACTACTATCCCAGGTACATCGATATCATGCAAATCAGCGACCCAAAAGTACTGCTCAGCCTAGGTATCTACCTGCTGCTGGCCATCACTGCAGTTGCTGCAATACTGAAGAAAAATCTGGCAGGCTTTTGTGCTTTTTATTACCTGGCCACACTTTCTGTTGTTTCCAACATCGTATTTCCGATAGGCACCAATATGTCTGAGCGGTTTTTGTTTATGCCTTCACTGGCCTTCGCCCTTCTGGCAGCATGGGCCTTGCACAAGTGGGTATTTCTACGCTTTGGAAAGCAAGCGTTTTACATCGTACTTATTTTGATCCTTTCAGGCTATAGCCTGAAAACAGTATCCCGAAACCAGGTGTGGAAAAATGACTTTACCCTGTTTACCACAGATGTCAAAACATCCGTCAACAGCGCCAAAGTGCTCAATGCCGCCGGTGGAGCTCTGACCACTCAGGCCTATGACGAAAAAGACCCGGTCAGGAGAAAGGAATACCTGCAGCAAGCTGTCATCTATCTGAACAGGGCCCTGGAAATTCACCCCCAATACAAAGCAGCCGCATTGATCCTGGGCAATGCATACAGCAACCTTGAAGAATATGATAAAGCAATACCAGCCTACGAACGTGCCCTCGCCATTGACAATAACTATCAGGATGCTCTGACAAACCTGGCCATCACACTTCGACTCGCCGGTAAACAGGCAGGAGAAAAGGAACGCAATCTGCAAAAATCTCTGATTCTCCTGCGACGTTCCTACCAACTGGCCCCCAATGACATGGAGACAGTCAGGCTTTTGGGTGTTGTGCATGGATTTTTAGGAAAACACCAGGAAGCCCTTGGGTTTTTTAGTCTTGTGGCCCAAAATCAGCCAAAAAACGCCTTTGCACTCATGGATGTGAGCCGCGCTTACAACAATCTGGGTGACTCCCAAAAAGCAGCATTCTACCAGCAACAGGCAATTTCAATCGATCCCAGTGTGATGAAAGGCCAGTAAACGGATGAAGTTCGAAGACCTATGATGACTTTTTATAGCCGGCTACTTTGCCTGCGTGGTTTCCACATCTTGGTTGCGGCATCCTTCTGGATAACCACCCTGTGTAGTCAAGGCTCACTCAAAGAAGAAGACAGCTGGGTGACACAAACGATGCAACAAATGTCGGAAGATCAAAAAATTGGTCAGCTGTTTATGGTCAGGGCTTACTCAGAGTCTAGTCCGGCAGACGAACGCATTCTGAAAGAGTTTATTACCAAATATCATATCGGAGGACTTTGCTTTTTCCAGGGCTCACCAGAAGGACAAGTAGATATGATCAACAGGTTTCAGCAAATTTCAAGCATTCCGCTGTTTATGGGAATCGACGGTGAATGGGGACTGGGCATGCGCTTTCCGGGACAAACACTATCATTTCCACGACAATTGATGCTTGGGGCGATTCAGGACCATCACCTGATTTACGAAATGGGTCGGGAAGTCGCAAGACACTGCAAACGAGCAGGCATCAATGTCAATTTTGCCCCCTCCCTGGACATTTACAACAACCATGACAATGAAGTGATTTTTGACAGATCTTTTGGAGAACAAAAAGAAAACGTCACCGCCAAGGGATTTCTCTATCTGAAGGGCATGGAAGACGAAGGTATACTTCCCTGTATCAAACACTTTCCAGGCCATGGGGATACGGATGTAGATTCTCACTTCGGTCTGCCATTACTGCCTTTTAGCAAACAACGGCTCGACACTCTGGAGTTCTATCCTTTCCGACGAATTATGGCAATGGGTGCAGGCGCTATGATGGTAGGTCACCTGCAAATTCCCGCCATCGACAGCCGACCCAACAGACCCGCAAGCCTATCAGATAGCTTGATCACCCACATTGTCCGAAGACAAATGCTGTTTTCAGGCCTACTTTTTACCGACGCAATGGACATGAGAGGAATCACACGCCATTTTGCTCCCGGCATTGCTGAAGCTGAAGCTTTTCTGGCAGGCAACGATGTCATCCTTTTGCCACCACAACTTTCTAAGGCATTTGCAGCTATAAGGCAGTATCTGTTAGAAGGAAAAATCAGCAGACAACGACTAAACGAAAGCGTTGAAAGAATCCTCCGCGCCAAGTATCGCCTAGGATTGTCAAAGACACCCTATCACGACCCGCAAGGATTATCAGCTTACCTGCTCCGCAACCACTCCCGAGCCCTCAAGCAGCAGTTGACGGAAGCCGCCATCACCCTAGTTGCAGATCAAGACAGCATGCTTCCCATTCGGCAGATCCAACATCTCCATCTCGCCACTCTGAGCCTGAATGTGAGCCACAAAACAAGGTTTCAGGATCGGATCGATAGTTACCTCGACGCAAAACACTATCATCTCATGCCCGCACAACTGCTTTCGGATTACCAGCAGTATAAGCAGACACTCTCCCAATTTGATCACGTATGCATCGCCATACACACTTCAGGCAGAAAAAATGATTTCTCAAAAAACCTCCCGGAAGCCGTCCTCCGTCTCATCAACGACGTCCAGCAAAACACCAAAGTGACCGTCATCCTATTTGGTCAGCCTTTATTACTCAAAAGAATGAAAAGCTGCAATTCTCTGGTACTGGCATACGATAACGCACCCACCACCCAGGACGTAGCTGCGCAAAGTTTATTTGGTGCCAATGGATTTCAAGGCAAATTACCTATTTCTATAAGCAGTCAATGGAATGCCGGTTATGGCATTGAAAAACCTTCACTTCAAAGACTCGGATATAGCCTTCCGGAAATGAAAGGAATGAACAGCGACAGCCTTCGTGGCATAGACACGATCCTGACTCATGCCATCAAACAGGGTGAAATCCCGGGTGCGCAGGTACTTGTTGCCAAAGATGGACGTATTGTCTATGAAAAAAATTTTGGGACCCTATACTCCAACGGCCCTGCAGTTCATCAAAACAGCATCTATGACGTCGCCTCAGTCACAAAAGCGCTTGCCACAACGTTGGGTGTGATGGACCTGGTGGATAAAGGAAAAATACACTTACACCATCCTTTGCGTTATTATATCGCAGGCATAGATTCTACCAATAAGGCTGCTATCACAATCAAAGATCTCCTGGGACATGTTTCCGGATTGATACCGGGACTGGCCTTCTACAAAACATTTGAACAGAAGGAATCGGAATCTTCTGATACTACCCTGTTTTCCAGAACACTCGACTCACTGCACACCATAGCCGTTGCCAGAAGCCTGTTCCTGAAAACTGCCTTCAAGGACACTATATTTCAACGTATTTTGCGAACACCACTTAGAAATCCAGGCAAATATCTGTATAGTGACCTTGGCTTCCTACTGTTACAAAAATCCTTTGAAGCACAATCAGGCACCATTCTGTCTACCTATGTAAGCCAGCACTTTTACAAACCCCTGGGGTTAACACATACGGGATTTTTACCTCTGCAATTCCTGCCGGAAGAATGGATAGCTCCTACTGAATTTGACCACTCATTCCGGAAACAACTCCTCAGAGGCTATGTGCACGACCCTACTGCTGCATTGCTGGGTGGGGTAGCAGGCAACGCCGGACTTTTTTCCAATGCACACGGAATGGCAGTCCTGATGCAACTGCTGCTGAACCGAGGCAGCTATGGGGGAACCTCATACTTCCAACCAGAGACGGTAGATGTATTTACAACCAGACACGACCTTTCTGCCAGGCGAGGGTTAGGATTTGATATGAAGAACTTACAGGAGGCAGGGAGCGACCAAGTCAGCCCATTCGCATCGACCTCCACGTTTGGTCATAATGGCTTCACAGGATGTGCAGCATGGGCAGACAAAGAAAACGGACTCGTTTTCATCTTTCAAACAAACAAAACTCTTTCCGAACAAAAAAAGCAGGCAAATCAAAAAACTGATCTCCGAAAACGTGTCATGGATATAATATACAAGTCCATCGAAACAGATCAATCAAACAAAAAGTGATTTTACTGTTGTTTTTTACGGGAAGAAAAATACTTTGGATTGACAATCAATAATCCAAACGACTCCCCCTCTTCTTTCTGCGTTTTGGAATGATGAGCGCCGTGCGCACGCAATATCGCCCTGCTATATTTGCTGTCCAACTGCCTGAACCACTGGAAACGCTGGTGGATATACACATCATGGATCAAAAAATAAATCAACCCATAAATAGAAATACCCACTCCTACATAAAACAACCAGCCCACCTCAGGATAAGTAGATCCCAAAATATAGCTAAACATACTCGGAACCGCAAAAACAAGAAAGAACAGATCATTTTTTTCAAAAAATCCATCCTTTTCAAAATGAGGCTTATGGTGGTCTTCATGCCAGATCCACAACCACCCGTGCATGAGGTATTTGTGGGCAGCCCAGGCAACAAATTCCATTCCTAATAGAGTTACCAGAACAATCAGCACATTCATCCACATTAGACAAGATTTTGGTTGCGAAACAAAAAATCAGGCAAAAAGTTCATATTTTCTCTTAGTGACACATGACCGGATGACGCATTGCTTCAAAAAAATTGAG
>JAJTEZ010000216.1 GCA_021298335.1 Saprospiraceae bacterium
TTGTCGGTGCACCACATATCTGGAATGGCGATGAGATGGGTATGACGGGTGCAGATGATCCCGATAACCGTAAACCTCTGATTTGGCCCGATATTTCTTTTGAGGAAGAATCGGCCTCCACACTTTCGAAGTTCAATTACAAACAAAAACCATTGTTTGATAAGGCGTTTTTTGCATTTTATCAATCGCTGATACAGTTGCGAAAGCGGAGCAAGGCCTTCAGCCTGGGTGAATATAGTTTTGTTCAATTACCGGAAGACAGGGTACTGGCGTATCAGCGAAGTGCTGATCAGGAATCATACCTTGTATTGTTTAACAATCAGGACAGGGCCGAAACCATTGAAATTCCCATTGAATTTGTAGCGGGAGACCTTCTGTTTTCTGTAGAAAAAGTGCAATGGAATTCATCCAAACGGCAGATCTCTTTACCACCATTTGGAGGTGCAGTTCTGGAGAAAAAAGCAAAGTAAGTCATGGATTTGATAAAACAGGTGTATCAACCCGACGATTTTCGCCAATTGGGACATCAGCTGGTTGATGTATTGGCCGACCATCTTCAATCCGCAATGGGGGGTGACGCGCAAAAAGTGCTGGATTATCAGTCTCCGGAGGATGTCTTTGCTGCCTGGATGACGGATGAAGACACTGAACCGTTGACAATCTTAAAACATATTCTGACACAGTCCATCCACCTGCACCACCCCGGATATATGGGGCATCAGGTGGCACCTCCGGCTCCTCTGGCCACACTGGCAGGGTTTATGGGCCTCTTTCTCAATAATGGCGGAGCGATTTACGAGATGGCTCCTGCCACAAGTGCCCTCGAACGTAAGGAGGCACACTACTGCATCGACAGAGCCATCCGCATTATGGGATGGGGTAGTGCAGGGGCGGTCCTGGTTCCTGTTGACGAAAACTTTCGGATGCGAACTGATTTGCTGGAGGAAATGTACCTTGAGTCCACTCGGAATGGTGTAAAAATTCTCGGAGTGGTGGGCAGTGCGCCAAGCACTTCTACCGGCATTTACGACGACTTGACAGAAATTGGATTATTTTGCAGAAAACATGATCTTTGGTTTCATGTCGATGCTGCACACGGCGGACCGGCTGCATTTTCAGAATCGTATAGGTACCTGATGAGAGGCGTTGAAATGGCTGATAGCCTGGTTGTAGATGCGCACAAAATGATGATGGTGCCTGCACTCACCACTTTGTTATTGTTTCGCAGGCCATCGGATAGCTACCGCACGTTTTCTCAAAAGGCAGAATATCTGTGGCAGGCAAACGACGAAGAGTGGTTCAATTATGGTAAGCGTACCATGGAATGTACCAAGCTTATGATGAGCGCCAGAATATTTCTGATGATTAAAACTTATGGGATTGGGGTTTTTGGAAAATATGTCGATATAGTCTACGATCTTGCAAGGCAGATGGCTGACTATGTTTTGTCTTGTAAAGAGTTTGAATTGGTTGTGTATCCGGATTCAAACATTGTTTGCTTTCGGTTTGTGGATGGACATCAAAGTGAGTTGGATGAAATCAACAGACGAATCCGGCAGCAGATTTTAGAGAAGGGAAATTTTTACATTGTACAAACCACATTATACGGTCGTATTTGGCTGAGAGTGAGTTTAATGAATCCGGCAACCACCAAGCAAGAGATCATGACCATGCTGGAAGAGGTAAGAAAAATCGGATACGGATTGACAGGCAAAACTGATCCAACAATCCATGAATAAAAAGACCGTAAAAAGGGTGATTCTGATTGTCCTTGACAGTGTCGGAATCGGTTCGCTGCCGGATGCAGGAGAATATGGTGACGCAGGTAGCAATACTTTGCGACATATTCTTGAGCAGGTGCCTGACATTTCCCTGCCTAACCTCACCCTGGCTGGATTGGGATTAGTGGATGGTGTAGATTTTCTTTCCCGCCCCGTTTCTCCTCAGGGCGCTGTGGCTAGACTTGCAGAGGCTTCGGCCGGCAAGGATACCACAACGGGACACTGGGAACTTGCGGGTATCGTTTTGGACAAGCCTTTTCCGACCTTTCCCGGCGGATTTCCGGATGAATTGATTCGTAAATTTGAGGTGGCCATTGGTCGGAAAACTCTGGGCAATGTAGTCGCTTCGGGTACCGAGATTATTGATAGGTTAGGGGTTCAACATGTCGCAACAGGTCGTCCAATTGTATATACATCTGCAGACAGCGTGTTTCAGGTCGCAGCTCATGAGGATGTTGTAAGTCCGGAAGAATTATATGAAATGTGTCAACTGGCAAGAAAGTTGCTCACCGGGCCAATGGAGCTTGGAAGGGTCATCGCCCGTCCGTTTGCCGGTAAGGAGGGTCAGTTTGTGCGCACTTCTGGTCGGAAGGATTTTGCGGTCTTACCCCCTGACAATCTGCTTGATGCTGTGTGCGCGCACGGCCTTGGTGTACTGGGTATTGGGAAAATTTATGATATTTTTGCCGGAAAGGGTATCACCAGGTCTATTTCCACAAAAAACAATGAGGAAGGGCTGAAGCAGACTCTTGAAGCGATCAGAAATAGTACGGAAGGCCTTATTTTTACAAATCTTGTTGATTTTGACATGCATTTTGGCCATCGCCGTGACGTGCAGGGTTATGCCCGATGTTTGGAACAATTTGATGAGTTTCTACCAGAGCTTCAGGGGGCGCTACCCGTCATTCACATTGGAAATCATGTCATTCCGGGGGCCAGTGCAGGCACCCGGAATTCGTTTGCAGATCTGGGAGCAACAATCTCAGATGCATTAGGCATAGAATTTGCGACATCAGGAAATAGCTATCTTGATAGGATCTGGGATGGCTTTCTATTGAATCAATAAAACAAAGCGATTTGACCGAGATCATTCGTAAAAAAAGAAATGGAGACGCTTTGAGCCAGCAAGAGATCGAGGTATTGGTGTCTGGATTTGTGGACGGCTCCATTCCTGACTACCAGGTGGCAGCATGGCTCATGGCGGTATATTTTCAGGGCTTAGATGATGAGGAAACAGCCTTTTTGACAGATGCCATGATGCGATCAGGAGAAATTCTGGACCTGTCTTCGATCCCTGGAGTGAAAGTAGACAAACATTCTACAGGAGGGGTTGGTGATAAGACCACATTGATAGTAGCTCCATTGGTTGCATCAGCAGGTTTGCATGTGGCAAAAATGTCAGGAAGAGGCTTGGGCCATACCGGTGGGACTCTCGACAAACTTCAGTCGATTCCGGGATTTCGGGTTGACTTGAGTCCTGAGGAGCTGATTGCTTCCGTCAGGGATCATTTTCTGGCTGTGGGTGCACAGAATGAACGTCTTGTGCCTGCCGATAAAAAATTGTATGCACTCAGAGATGTGACGTCTACAGTGGAACAAATTTCACTGATTGCATCCAGCATCATGAGCAAAAAACTCGCCTGTGGTGCTGATGCCATCGTGATTGATCTCAAAGTAGGAAGTGGAGCCTTTATTCATAACCGGGAAGATGCACTGAAACTGGCCACCATCATGCAAGCTACAGCAAAGAGGATGGGCAGGAGGCTCACGGCTGTAATGTCTGATATGGACCAGCCTCTGGGGCACTATATAGGCAATGCGATGGAAGTGTATGAAGCAGTTCAAACCCTGCAAGGAAAAGGGCCGAAGGACTTGACAGATCTTTGCCTTGAGTTGGGCAGCCACATGCTCTTGCTGGGTGAAAAGGTGACAGACCCTGCAAAGGGAAGAGAGATACTTTCCGAAGCATTGCAAAGTGGCGCCGCGCTGGCAAAATTCCGCGAATTTGTGGTGGCTCAGGGTGGCGATCCGGGTGTCGTTGACCAACCTTCTACATTGCTGGGAAACCCTTTTTCAAGGGAATATCTGGCAGAAGAAGATGGTGTGATACATGCTCTCGATGCATTTCAAATCGGACTGGCTGCCATGCGACTGGGAGCCGGGCGCGAGACAAAGGAAAGTATAATTGATCCTCTGGCTGGTATTCGCCTTTGGAAAAAAATAGGTGAAAAAGTGAAAAAAGGAGACCTTCTTGCGACCTTATACAGCCAGTCAGAAAGTTCTTTTGATGTTGCTTTTCCCATCCTATCCAGTGCCTGGAAAATCGATCCTGCGCCTGTGCAGGTAAATCCTCTGATTTTACAGGTAATACAAGGTTAAATGCTCATAAAATGACAAAGAAAGTGTTGGCAGAAATGGAAAACGTCACAAACACCTCACAACATGAGTCCAATGGCAAGAGCGCCCAAGGTCATATGCTTCGAAATAGCGGCGTGCCCTTCGATTTAGGCTTGCTATCGCAGATTCGGATCAACCGCAGTGCTGTAGAGAGGAGGTCTTCTACGTTGGGTACACGTCGCACCGTGAAGAAGCAATGGCAGGCAGCCTGGTTGCTTAAGGCCATTACTTGTATGGATTTAACCACACTCTCCGGTGATGACACTGAAGGCAATGTGGTTCGACTGTGCCAGAAAGCACGAAATCCGGTACGGAAAGACCTCCTTGAAGCGATGGGCATGCTCGATCAACGGATTACAACGGGGGCGGTTTGTGTGTACCACAACCTGATACCCTTCGCTGTCTCAGCGTTGAGGGGTACAAATATTCCGGTAGCTGCAGTTTCTACCGGTTTTCCGGCTGGACAGATCAGTTTGCCAATAAAACTCAGGGAAATTGAATTGTCTGTCGAGGCAGGTGCCACAGAAATTGATATTGTGATCAGTCGGGCATTGGTTAT
>JAJTEZ010000078.1 GCA_021298335.1 Saprospiraceae bacterium
TCCTGAAAATCCTGATTCTGGATAATGACCTGGGGCCTGGGACCTAGCACCTCTGTCAGAATGTATTAAAATCGCTGGCAGTTGTTATCTCCAGCCCTAGAAAGTACATCTTTTCATCCGCAAACTGCATTTTCTCCCAACCCCCAACCCTAATCCCCCAACACATACACATAGTTCAGACAATTGCCAAATGGCATTCCTCCTCTCATCAAAACTTCAATTTCAACCCAGGTCCCAGGTCCCAGGCCTTAGGTCAAAACTTTATCTCCCAACCCCCATCACATCCATCACAGTTCAGACAATTGCCGCAGATTATCCTCCGCCCATCCACAATCCGACTTCCCTAAAGGTCCCACGCCCCAGGTCCAGGTCACTGAATCAAGAATTCGACAGATGATGCTGATGTCACGGATGACTTATGAACTGGCTAAACTTATGTCTTTTTTTATCCCAGGTTTTTCAAAAAAGACTCTTCGAAGTTTGCGTCCCGCATACTCTGCGCATTTTCAGAATACAATTTGTCGCCACAAAAAATCAAATCTTCCAGGTCCTGCTTTGGGTGTGAGGTCATGTCACCGTTGCTGTCCTTTGTCACCAGAACATCGTGGCTTGCAAGATACAGCTGCTTCAGACTGATTTCTGACGTCAGGAACTTTTTCAGGAGCTCCTTTGTGGTGCTGTAATACACCGTTCCTGACCCGTCTTTCAGATATGAACCCAGATAGAGATTGGGACCTGTGTTGAACAGGCCCAGGATGGTTCCTTCACCGTTCAGAATATCTGCCTGTTTCTTAACTGCTTTAACATTTGTTATCATGTTGTGTTTTTTTGTATTTAGTGATCTGAAATTCAGTATATTATTCTTTAGGTCGTTGTACAGCTCACTGACGTAGCATGAGCGTTCTCATTTCATGTGCCCGGATCATCAGACAATGTTTGCTTCACCTCTTCTGCGGCATTCTGCTCATAATATTCAAAAGCCTTTTTTAATATGTCACTCTCTGTATCTTCGATACAGGGTTTGAATTCATCTATGTTGTCCGTACCCAGAAAATGCGTGAAATGAGCGATTAGTAGTTCGTCGGCAACGTCATTTAGATACACTACTTCCTCGCTCCTTCCCGGTGGAATACTGTCCTTTCGGACAAATGCGGCCAGGTCAAAGGCATGGTCATCAGAGGGGTCTTCATGTAATTTTACCCCAATGACAAGGGCATATTCCTTCTCTGAAACACCGAGCCAGTATTTGATTTCGCCACTACCGTCGCCCATGCCTATCATCAGGTCAGGGTATTCAAGACTTCCTATCTCATAATAATCTGAAATTTCGGATATTTCCGGCATCTCATGCACTCCATTGATCCACACATCATAACCTCTCCGGGTGTGGCCGGGAGCTTTCCTGTCGCCCCCCCGGAATCCCTGTCCAATGACTCCGAATTTTTTAAAAATCGTCTGATTTAATGCAATATAGTTCATATATAATTTTTTATATAAAGTGTAAGTTATATTAAATCAATGTATTAACCCATAAATTCGACCTTGTGTTTTCTTTCGTTATACTGGATTTCCAGATAGGTGCCATTCCAGATGGCTTCACAACTTTTGAGGCGGTAGGTGTCACCCTGGTTCCATGTCGAACCTATAAAATCTTCGATCAGATCTTCCACAAACACCCGCTCTCCCACTTTCAAATCCTTTGGAACCAGATAGGCGGCAAAGGGTGATGCAAAGCTATGCGGGTAGTAGAAAGTCCAGTCAATCACGGTTTTGTATTCCTTGTTGTTTTTGTCAGGCAAACCCATGCGAAAGTCACCATAAACTTCAATTTCTCCGGTTTTTTTGTTTTGTACCACCGCATACTTGGACCGAATCAGGCCCGATGGCACGACCTTTTTGACCAGGGCTTTAAATCCCTGTTTCACAGCTTTGTTAATGCTTGCCTCGTCACGGGCAGTTTTAATCACACGCAGTCCGTTTTCGTTTTCGAAATTATCCCATTGTTCCATTGTATTGAATTTTTAAGTTTGATTGAAGTAAATCTATTTTCAGACATGTGTCCGGATTGTCCTGCATCATGTCCAGGAGTGCCTGGTCTGTCAGAAGTGCAGTATCGACGATAGAATGGTTGCACCTGGTACACTTCCGGTCAGGAGCGCCGGATTCTTCCAGATCTTCCCACTGCATCTTGTAAGGGCAGTGCATTTTCTTAATCAGTGTACCGTCGTCGGTGTACAAGTGCATATTCAGGGGGTTGAACTTCATAATGATTTGGGGTTTACACAGGTTATAAAAAAGTGAATGATTCCAGAACAAAATAAAGCAGTCAGAATACAACCGGCGATTTCCAATGAATTCGTCAGTGATGTTCTAAACGTTTGACTATTGATGCTGAAAGCACCTGCCGTTTACATTTTTTGTAGTCCGCCTGCATCTCTTACCTGCTTTTGTCAATCCAGAGCACTGTACCCTTACCTCACCCTGCAGTTGTTGTACAGGCTTACCTAACGATGCAGATACTTTACCCGACGGTACTATCTGTTTTTCATGTACATGGCAGTACCCACTTTCATTTCTGGTTTTATTTTTGCAGCGATTGCCCATCTTTGTTTTGCCACTGCATTGCACAGAAGACGGGGGCTGATTGGCTGAATCGATCCTCACCAAATATGGCAGACAGCTCTCATGATTACTATATGCTGTAAGAGACAAACCTGCGAAAAGTAAAGAAAAGAGAAGTGTTCTATATTTCATCCTGTATTAAGTTTAGATATTCCAAGCATTTAATGGGGAGCCGCGGAATGAATTCCAGGGCTTTTTTGTGTCTTGTCACGGTCCCTTATTCTTCAAAAAAATTCTCAGACACGCTTCTTCACCATGTGTGCGTAATTTCAAAGTGTTATAAATAAAAATTGATTAACCAGATTGTGGCATTACTGCCCTTCATAAAATTCTCTGACCACATGGACGGGCACGCCAAAGCTGAATCCCTGCGTATTGCTGATCTTGGCAAAATTGACTGCGACCAGGTTGCCCCATTGATCTATGATGGGACTGCCGCTAGATCCTTCCAGCGTGGGTATGGTATACAGCAGCCGTTTTTCGTTGCCCGTCTGGCTGACATTTCCACTCGTAAACTGCGACTGGATGCCCTTGTTTGTCAGGGCAATACTCAAACCGTGATTGTAGCCGATCATGTACACCGGATCATTGATGGCTACAGGATTTCTGATATCCCAGCGGGTGTTGCGGCTGCCGTCTTTCAGACGATTCGGATTATGGTCGTCAAAGTCAAAGAAATACTGCGGACGCTTCATCAGTTCCTTTGTTTTTGTCTGGAGTATCGCCAGATCTGCATCCGCATTGTCGGATTGCCTGATAACCACACATTCCTGCAAATCATCTGCTTCGGTGATAAATGCGTCGTTGTAGGCAATGCCCAGCCGCTGATACACGATGTTATAGGAAGCCTCCGCCAAATCAATGCTGCTGATTTTTTCCAGTTCCTGACTCAACTGTTCATTAAACATCAGTAATTCCATATAAGACCATTGTGGCCGTTGTGACGCCTCTGCGACTGAGGTACTGTCTGCAAAATAATAACCGAAATGTTCCAGGGTGTCAGCAGTAGTTTGTACCATGGACTCCAGCCAAAGCTTTTTATCGGTAAAGTACGTTGCGACTTCCTCCCCCATCTGCTCATTCATAGGATCTACTACGTGCCGGTTGGTAAGAATTTTCCCGTCATCAGACATGACAAAACCAGTACCAAACGACAGTGAGGGATATTGCTTTACTTCTTCCTCGTCTGTAAAAACCTTATTTTCTGCATTCGGAGAGTAATATACTACCACCTCTCCTGCCGTAATTTCATAGTAAAACTCGTTGACAATCAAAACGACGCTGCCTTTATACCGGTCAAACAGTACTGCCGGATCTTCGGGCTTGATTTCCTGCTTGAAATGAAACCACCAATACCCAACTACGAAGAGCGAAAGTACACACAAAAACACGACTAAATAGTTTTTCATGCTGTAGCGAATTTAACAGTAAGTATTCAAAGGTATCTGCAATAGATGCAGAACTTCACTATTTAAAAAAAATAATCACAACATTAATTTCATAAAAATGAAATTCATTGCTCATATTATTCATTTATCACAAAATCAAAGGACAGTAATCACATTAAAACTCAATTTGTACAAATATTGTTTTATTTTGGGAATATAAAATTGTACTTTACCGAAAAAACATAGCAAAATGAACGCTATTTCATTTTTTGATCGCATTTACGCTAAATTATTGTCGGATAAAACTCAAAAAACAAGTGAACAAATCATCCTGATTGTTGCAATTTTTAGTTTTTTGATCCACCTCATTCTGATCTTTTTGGTAGATAGTGGAATCATACTTTTAGAAGGACCTTCAGACTTACTGAAGAACCCAATTGCAGCAATTTATACTCCTTTTTCCTTTATCTTGGTATATGAAGTGTATTTGTTAATTTACTATTTACCAAGGTCAATCACTACATACATTACAAAGCAATATGAAATTATCACATTGATCATCATTCGAAGGCTATTTAAAGACCTGTCTGCCTTGACTTTATCATCGGATTGGTTTCATATCCGATATGACCTGCAATTTACCTATGATTTGATTGCATCTGTCTTGTTGTTTTATTTGATTCATTTATTTTACGTACATAGCGCCAAAGGTCATAGCGTAGATTACCAAATCAGCCAGAAAGCAGAGGGAATTGCTAAATTTATTAAAATCAAGAAAATTCTGGCAGCTACCTTAGTTCCGGTAGTTATTTGTTTGGCAGGTTATTCATTCGTGACCTGGTTTTCCGGATTCATTACCTCAAGCAAACCATTGGATCTCTCCTTTGAGAATATTAATAATATCTTCTTTGAAGAATTCTTTACCATATTGATTATTGCTGACGTAATATTATTGTTGTTTTCTTTTTTCTATACGGATGAATTCCATAAAGTCATTCGAAACTCTGGATTTATCATTTCAACCATCCTGATCAGGCTTTCGTTTTCAGTAGAAGGATTGATAAATACAATTTTAATTGTGACGGCAATGGTCTTTGGGTTGATCATCCTGGTAATTCACAATCAATTTGAAAGGCATTCAGAACTTCAGAAAATCAGAAATACATAACCTACGGGAAATATTCTATATTACACCGGTATGTGCATGAGAATAAATACCCTACACAAAACAATCTGTATACCTTTGACAATCTTAATCAAATGAAAATCCTGCTCACAGGTGTTACCGGTTATATAGGACAGCGACTGATTCCTGTGTTGCTTGAGCATGGTCACGAACTAGTTTGCTGCGTGAGAGACAAGGCCAGGTTTAATACTAAAAAGTACCAGTCACCCAACATTTCAGTAGTAGAAGTAGACTTCCTGAAATGCAATACTCTTGAGAGCATACCAAAGGATATTGACATTGCATATTATCTCATCCATTCTATGTCTACGAATGGAGGCGATTTTGAAAATATGGAGGAATTATGTGCGACTAATTTCAACATTTGCGTAAAGCAAACCAATGTTAAGCAGGTAA
Organism: Saprospiraceae bacterium; assembly: GCA_021298335.1. Lineage (GTDB taxonomy): Bacteria > Bacteroidota > Bacteroidia > Chitinophagales > Saprospiraceae > OLB9. Next base: position 5,593 of record JAJTEZ010000078.1, read on the forward strand.
TCTACCTTAGCGGTATTAGCAATACTGAAGAGCTCTCCAAACACTTGTCTTCAAGGAAAAACGTGGAAACTATTCTTAGTAACTCATCATTTGCATTAACCACGCTTAGGGCAGGAATTATTGTCGGATCAGGAAGTGCATCCTTTGAGATTATCAGGGATTTGGTTGAAAAGTTGCCTTTCATGATCACGCCAAAGTGGTTAAAAACGAAATGTCAGCCCATTGCGATTCGAAACGTTCTGGAATACTTAACATTTGTCATACGCAGAGAGGAAACCTACAACAAAAGTTTTGATATTGGAGGACCAGAAATCCTTACATATAAAGAAATGTTGCTTCGCTTCGCTAAAATAAGGGGCTTGAAGCGCAGGATTGTCATAGTTCCGGTAATGACACCAAAAATCTCTTCCTACTGGCTATATTTCGTAACGGCAACGTCATATGCACTTGCAAAAAATCTTGTAAACAGCATGAAGGTTGAAGTGATCTGCAAGCCGAATCACCTGGAAAAAATGCTGGGAATCACACCCATTGATTACGATACTGCTATAAAGCTTGCCTTTGACAAAATCGAGCAAAATCTGGTAATTTCCAGCTGGAAAGATGCCCAGACGAGTGACTTGATTGTTGATGGACTTTCTAAATTTATTGAAGTACCTGTCAATGGTTGTTATAAAGATGTACGAATGCAAAAAGTTAAAAGTGTACAGGAAACTATTGACAAAATCTGGCGAATAGGGGGTAAAACAGGCTGGTATTATGGCACCTGGCTTTGGGAAATCAGAGGATTTCTGGATCAACTTATGGGTGGTGTGGGAATGAGAAGAGGCAGGAAAAGTGATACAGAAATTGCTGCAGGAGATGCTTTGGACTTTTGGAGGGTATTGCTCGCAGACAGGAATGAAAAGAGATTGTTGTTATTTGCAGAAATGAAACTACCTGGAGAAGCCTGGCTTGAATTCAGTATTGACCAAAACAATATTTTGACACAAACTGCCACTTTCAGGCCACTGGGCTTACTTGGAAGACTATACTGGTACGCTGTCTTGCCATTTCATGGATTTATTTTCAAAGGAATGGTACATCGACTTGGAGGCGGGATGTAGTACAATTCTACCAAACAGAGTATATTTGCGACACATCAAAACAAATCACGGACATGCAGCTTCTGGACTTCATGGATTGGGTGGTCATTGGCCTCTACTTTGCAATTTTATTTGGCATGGCTCTTTGGGTGATGCGTCAGAAAACTGAAAACACGGAGGACTATTTTCTGGCAGGGCGGAATGTGGGCTGGTTTGTGGTGGGATCTTCCATTTTTGCCTCCAACATCGGCTCGGAGCATGTCGTGGGTCTCGCCGGCACAGGCGCTGCCGGCAAATTCCCGCTCATCATATACGAATTGCACGCCTGGATTGTGTTGATCCTTGGCTGGGTTTTTCTTCCGTTTTACATGCGTAGTGGAGTGTTTACCATGCCTGAATTTCTGGAGCGCCGCTTTGACAGCCGCTCCCGCGCCATCCTGTCGGTCGTGTCGCTGGTGGGCTATGTGCTGACCAAAGTATCCGTCACCATTTACGCCGGAGGCATCGTTGTGTCATCACTGCTGGGCATCGAATTCTGGACGGGTGCCCTCGCCACGGTCATCCTCACCGGCATCTACACTGTGCTGGGAGGCATGCGCGCCGTGGTCTACACAGAAGCTATGCAGACAGTGGTTCTGGTGGGCGGGGCCGCAACACTCACATTCCTCGGACTCGATGCGGCGGGAGGCTGGCATGGTCTGCGAGAACAACTGGGGCCGGCATTTTTCAATATGTGGCGTCCCTATGACGACCCTGAATTTCCCTGGCCTTCGCTGTTTGTGACGAGTTCCATCGTAGGAGTATGGTACTGGTGTACCGACCAGTATATCGTGCAGCGGGCACTGGCAGCGCGCAACCTGACGGAAGGCAGGCGGGGCACCATCTTTGGAGCTTTCCTGAAATTGCTGCCGGTATTTTTATTCCTCATTCCGGGTGTGGTCGCTCTGGCGCTCAAAGAAAAAGGCGTCCTGCAATGGGAACGTTCCGACGAAGCTTTCGCCACACTGATGGCAACCATACTCCCCAGCGGACTGCGCGGACTTGTCGCCGCAGGGTTGCTTGCAGCGCTGATGAGCTCATTGGCGTCTGTCTTCAACTCCTGCTCTACCCTCTTCACCATTGACATTTACAAAAAGAAATACCCTCATGCATCTGAGCGGCAATTGGTGCAGGTAGGACGACTCGCCACCATTGCCGTCGTCGGCGCGGGCATCATCTGGATACCCATCATGTCAAATATATCGGGGGTGCTGTATGAATACCTACAGTCTATCCAGACCTACCTGTCACCACCGGTGGCTGTAGTCTTCCTTCTGGGTATTTTCCTTCCCCGCGTCAACAGGCAGGGAGCCTTTGCTACCCTGATCGCAGGGTTTACCCTGGCAGCCGTGCGCATCTTCCTGGAAATCTATGCCAAAAGTGGACTGCTGGCCGAAGGAAGCCTGCTGCATACATTCGGCTCCATCAACTTCTTGCATTTTGGAGTGCTTTCACTGGTTTTCTGCCTCGCAACGGCCATCCTGGTGAGCTTGTGGTATCCCGCCCCTCCCCCATCACAACTGGAAGGACTAACGTTTGCACAGCGCAGCAAGGAAGCCGCCGTTGCACATCCAGGCTACACGTGGATTGACATCGCCGCCTCGGTGATGATCATCATCCTGGTGGCTTTTGTCATGGTGTATTTCAGTGCCTGATTGCACAGATACCGCAAACGTGACACCTGGCTGGAATCCCTCATTCCTTGCGGCCGGACACCCGCAAGCGAATGATTTCCTGAATGGACATTCCCAATAACTTGCTGTCCAGCCACGCAATGATGTCAAGATATAAAAAGGGTCTTTTCTCGTAGGGGTGATTACGGTAATCCATGAGTGTGAGGCGAAGCGACTGGAAGTGATGAGGCATCTCCGAGGGTTTCCAATGCGCACTCTGTTTCAAAAACGAAAGAACGGCGCGTTGTACAGCCTGAAGGTCTTTCATCTTGTGCAAATAACGATACACCGACCTGATCTGGTGAGCCACAAACACCTCATTGCCCAGTTCGTAATGGCAAATGAGTGCCAGCATTCGCGCAAAGGAGCGTATATCCTGCAGCGAACCATCATCAGGGCTGTTGATGATTGCATTCAGGTAGTCGAGACACTCTGCATGACGGTCGGCACCAAAATACACGCACGCAACCTTATACGATAGGGTAAGTCTCTTGCGGCTATGCCAGTGAAGCGGGTTTTGGGCAAGCAACAGCTCTACAGACTGAATTTCGTTTATGCCGTCAGTATATTGCCCCGTCAGAAAGATGCGGTTGCAGAGATGGGTAGCATGATATTCACTGTACAGGGAGAGCATTTCATGACGCAACTGTTCATTCCAGTGTGACTCAGCCAGTGTGAGCTGTTCAAAATACAGTAAAAATGAGGGAAGTTTACCTCCCATAAACAGGGCATTCAACGCATGGTGCAATGCTTTCAGGTAAAGCACCGGATCGCTTGATTTTGTGGCCGGCCGGCTTTCAAACAAGCGCACCCATTTGGCAGCATATCGGTAACACGAGACAAAATCCTGGGTGATATACCTGTACCACACCTGTGTCTGATAGTAGAGAATATTGTCATGATGGCAGCGATACCGTATCGATCACAATACTGGATTTTTCATCCATGAGTGGTGAATGGAGTGCATCGTTGCCCTCAAAAAACTCCGTATGCAGTGATCGTTGGACATCCAGTGCGTGGTAGGTAAGCGATGATGCTCCGCTGGCTTCGGCTACAGCCAAAGCCTGTTCAGCATATGCAGCTGCAGCCCCCTGTAAGCCACGGTGTTGCAGCAGCAATGCAAAGTCGAGCGAGGCCCGCACTTCCATCGCTGGCCAGCGGGAGGCATGTACGGCGCGCAGACATTCCAGCAGCTGCCGCCATAAATGTGCACGCAGGTTGGACAGCTGGCTCGGCTTCACGCCTGGAATTCTGGCAGGAATTTCCTCATCAGAAAGGAGTCCGTGAGCCGCATATATCCGGAACAAATGTAGATAGTAGGTACTTTCCGCTCTCTCTATACCTCCGGCAAAAGTAATAAAGCGCCGCTTCTCTCCCTTTGACATCGACTGGATCAGGGATACCAGATCCTTGACTTTTTGTGTAGACATGTTCCCTGGCTTTTTGCGGTTATTTTCTTTGAAATCATATCCATATCATGCTGGAATACATAGTATTACAAGAAAAAAACCGATTAAAAAATTATTTTGTTTCGTAAATATAATCATTTTATATTGTTGACAATCAATATTTTATTTAGTTTTTCATGAATTTATATTTCGGATTTTTTAAAATTTAAATTCCAGCAAACTAAGGGAGTCAAATTACATTTGTTCATTCGTAAGAAAAGCGAAAAGATTTTCATGATCATAACAGAACCCATCAACCGGTACAGCCGAACAGTGACGCAAGACAGGACGCAACCTGCAGCACAATCGATGCTGTATGGTATTGGTCTCACGGAAGAGGACCTGAAGAAAGCCCAGGTGGGTATTGTGAGCATGGGCTATGAAGGCAACACCTGCAATATGCACCTTAACGGACTCGCTGAAGAGGTCAAAAAAGCGGTATGGCAGGAGGGTCAGGTGGGTTTAATTTTCAATACCATCGGCGTCAGTGATGGCATCAGCAACGGCACTGACGGCATGCGCTATTCGCTTGTATCGCGCGATATCATCGCTGACAGCATCGAAGCGGTGTGCGGTGCCCATTACTACGACGGCCTCATTGCATTGCCCGGTTGTGACAAGAACATGCCGGGGGCTTTGATTGCCATGGGCCGCCTCGACAGGCCTTCACTCATGGTCTATGGAGGTACCATTGCTCCGGGTTGCTACAAGGATCAGGACCTCAACATTGTTTCCTCCTTTGAAGCCCTGGGACAGCGCATTGCTGGCACCATCAGTGAAGAGGATTTTCAGGGCATCATCCGCAATGCCTGCCCTGGTGCAGGTGCCTGCGGGGGAATGTACACTGCCAACACTATGGCGGTAGCCATCGAAGCGCTGGGCATGAGCCTGCCCTATTCGTACTCCCACCCTGCTGTCAGCAGTCAGAAAAGGGAGGAGTGCGCACAAGCAGCCATTGCACTAAGCCACCTCCTCACCCACGACATACGCCCGTCACAGATTATGACGCGCGACGCCTTTGAAAATGCCATCCGGGC
>JAJTEZ010000079.1:0-12938 GCA_021298335.1 Saprospiraceae bacterium
AAATATAGGAGAGGAGTGTGCCATGTTCGAGGCAATCCACGGTTCGGCTCCCCGCATTGCCGGACAAAATAAGGCAAACCCTTCAGGATTACTGCAGGGCGCAATTCTCATGCTTATGCACATTGGTCAGGCCGATGTAGCTGAAAAAATTCAGAATGCCTGGCTCAAGACGATCGAAGAGGGAATCCACACCTATGATATCTTCAAGGAAGGGGTCAGTAAACAAAGAGTCGGCACCCAAGAGTTTGCAGATGCAATCATTCACAATCTTGGACAAGGTCCGGTGGCACTCAAAGCCGTTCATTACGAGAAAAGTCCTGTCCGCAAAATGCCCGTTTACGAAAGAAAAAGTCCTGCAAAAAAAGAATTGGTAGGTGTTGATCTTTTTATCCACTGGAATGGGAAAAATCCAGACGAGCTAGCTGAAAAAATCCAAAAGATTTCCACAGAAAAAACGATACTTTCCATGATTACCAACAGGGGAATTAAAGTCTGGCCGGAGGGCTTTCCTGAAACTTTCTGTACAGATCATTGGCGTTGCCGCTTTAAACCAATGGAAGGTGTTACGATGACAAAGCAGGAGATCATCCACCTTCTCACAAATGCGGAGGATGTTCAGATGGATATCATTAAAACCGAAAACCTTTATTCATTTGATGGTGTGGCTGCCTATTCTTTGGGGCAGGGTCAATAAAGGAAGTTGTGATTAGCGTCATCAAGATGAGCCAATGCAATAGTGACTGATAAAATTCATCCAATTCGATGGCCTTGCAGAACCCAGGTCAATTGATTTAAAAACGCGGTATTATTCTAAATAAAGAACAAATGAACATTTCAATCGTCAACGGTACATTTTCCTCAAAAGATTCTCTCGATTTAATCGCTCAGTTTATTCATGCAAAAATTAAATTTCACGAATCTAAGATTGAACAAAATATCAGTGAAGAGGATCTAAAAATGCGGGAATTAAGAATTAAGGAGTTGCAAAGGTTGCTCTATGAGGTCAGAAACGTGTTACTACATAAACAAGACAATATTGGAATACAATGTTCCATTGAAATTTCTAAATCTTAAGATGTATGAATCAAAATGAAATTGTGTTATTGGACGGGATATTTTCCCCTGGGGAGGCGACCCACCTCTTATATTCATTTCTGGATTTTAAAATACGCTACCACCAGATGGAAATCTTTAGTGCACAGGAGTTGTCCTCGACTGCAGATGTGTCACACAATCATCAAAGGCTGCACGAATTGATGCAAGCGAGAAAGCAGTTGAGGCAAATACTGGACCAGGCAGAAAAAAAAGATCGCCAGTTATCACTGAAAAGTGTGGTACAGATCGAAGAGCATTTTGGTTGATTTGTTTCGTGGCAGGAACGTTCTGATCGCTTCGGGTCACCGTAAAGAACAGGTGATTCAACCATTACTTGAGTCACAGCTCTACCTGAATGCCTTTGTCATAGCTGGTTTGGATACAGATCAGTTTGGTACATTCACCGGTGAAATACAACGGAAAGATACTCCCCTGGAGACGGCCAGAAAAAAATGCCGCTGGGCGATGGATCAGTTTGGTTTTGATCTGGCAGTAGCCAGTGAAGGTTCTTTTGGTCCTCACCCTGCGGCATTTCTCCTTCCTTCCGATGAGGAGTGGGTTGTCCTGATCGATCAGAAAAATCAACTTGACATTTTCGCCAGAGCATTGAGCCTCGAGACTAATTTTCAGCAGGCCATTTGCCGTACTATTGAAGAACTGACTCAATGGGCAGAAAAAGTGTATTTTCCTTCCCATGCCATCATCCTTTCTTCCCATGATGTATCAGCGTCAGAAATTGTCAAAGGAATCAACAACACACAAACCCTTTTGTCCGTTGGAAGAAAATTTCTGGATAAATATGGGTTGATATATGCACAAACGGACATGCGCGCCATGTACAATCCAATGAGATTAAAAGTCATTGAAGCAGCCACAAAAACACTGACAAAAAAGGCACTAAGCCTCTGTCCGGTGTGCCAATGGCCTGGATTTGACGTCACAGAATACCAAGAGGGACTGCCCTGTGCATGGTGTGGCACACCCACACAGGAAATACTCTGTACCGTTTCTGAATGTTTGAAATGTGGCCATCAATTGCTCAAACATTTCCCAAATCAAAAAACTGTCGCAAATCCGGGTTATTGCAATTATTGCAATCCCTAATGCAGGCAAACCCTCTCAATCAGGAGAAATTCTACAACTCCCAGCCTTTTCTAGGTTCGCGATGTACAAGACTATTTGCCATCGGTACATTGGTTACCTTCATGTTTTTGGCATCCCACAATAGTTTGCGCCTTCCCGGGAAGTTGTCACCATCCTTAAGATAATAACTCTTCATGGCAAGAACACCCAGCAGGATGGCCTCTGTAAACGGACCAGCATAATCAAAAGGAGAACTGGTAGTAGCATTACCGTAGCCTTTCAGACAGGCGTTGACCCATTGCAGGTAATGCCCCTCGGGTACACGGGGCAGCGTATCCGGCAAACTAAAGTCCTTCATCTTATTCGTCGGAAGTAATTTGGGATTGGCGCCATAGCAGTCGGCAATCATTTTTCCTTTACTCCCCTCAAAAATGATTCCACCATCCCAGTTACCCATCGGTTCGTCTGCTCCCAATTCTTCCGGTCGCTCAGGCTTCAGTCCACCATCCATCCATGTAAGCTTGATGTCTGGCTTTCCGTTTTTGCCCGGGAATGTAAAATAGACTACTGAGGAGGAAGGAAACGATTCTTCCCGAAACTCTTCCTGAAATGTACCAATCCAGTTGGTCGTAAAACTACCCTCAACATCTGAAGGATAATCAATAGGCAAAATCCTGAACGCAGGGTCGAGCATATGACATGCCATATCTCCCAGCGAACCTGTACCAAAGGCTGTCCAGCCCCTCCAGCCAAACGGCACATAAACCGATTTGTAATCTGTTTCTCCTGCAGGACCCAACCACAGATCCCAATCCAGCTCTGCGGGAATTTTTTCTTTTTCCTTTGGCACAGCTATGCCCTGCGGCCATACGGGTCTGTTTGTCCAGGCTGTGACCCGGTTTACATCCCCGATAAGACCTGCATCATACATTTCCTGCATTTTTCTGACACCATCCATGGAACCACCCTGATTACCCATCTGGGTTACAACTTTATATTTTCTTGCGGCCTCAGTCAATACCCTGGCTTCATAAACGCTCCATGTCAGCGGTTTTTGAACATACACATGTTTCCCTTTTTCAATCGCCGCCATTGCTGCTACCGCGTGTGTATGGTCAGGAGTTGAAACCGTAACTGCATCTATATTCTTGTATTCCTTGTCCAACATCTGTCTGAAATCCTTATAGAACCCAGCTGATGGAAAGTTTTTCCTCGATTGAACAGCCTGTCTTTCATCCACATCACACATAAACGTTACCTTCACATTCGGACTTTTGGCGCACTCACTCATATCACCCTGTCCTTTACCCCCGGCACCAATGCCAGCAAGGTACAGAGTGTCACTCGGTGGAATATACCCATTACCCCCAAGGACAAATCTGGGTACTATTGTAAACGCAGCTCCCGTAATGGCTGCTTTCTTTACAAAATCGCGGCGGCTTGACTGATTTGTTTTTCGCTTCATTTTATCTAAACTTTTAAAGTATCATCAGAAAATTTGAGGTTGATGTAAAGATTATAACTTATAACCTTTTCTTATTACCAGGATAAATTTACACTAAGATTTTTGAACGCCCGATCATTTTTCTGAAAAAATTCACCGATATAGTCAAATTATTTTCAGAAATGGAAAAAATCAATAAACAATGAATTCTTGCTATCTTTCCACACTCAATCAATGATTTTCATGTACACCATTGGCTTAGATGTGGGAAGTTCTTCGGTCAAATGCAGCATTTTTGACCCTCAAACAATGAAGGTTCATGCAAGTAGCAGGTTTCCTGAGCAGGAGATGTACATCAATGCACCGCGTCCAGGTTGGGCAGAACAGGATCCATCCGACTGGTGGCGTTATAGCCTGGAGGCAATGCGGTTGGCTATGAGTCAAAGCGGCGTGTCAGGAAGTCAAATTTCCGCAATAGGAATTTCGTACCAGATGCATGGTCTTGTCACCATCAATGAAAGTGGAGATATTGTACGACCAGCGATCATCTGGTGTGATAGCAGGGCAATTGCCTGTGGTCGGGAAATTGCTTCGCGTTTGCAGGAGGATGCAGTGGTCAACAGATTATATAATACTCCCGGCAATTTTACAGCTTCCAAACTCCTTTGGGTGAAACAAAATGAGCCGGACTTATTCAAAAGGATCCATCAGGCCATGCTGCCCGGTGATTATATTGCCTGGAAAATGACCGGGGAGTTTTCGACGACCTTTACAGGTTTGTCAGAAGCTGTGCTTTATGATTTTTCTACCGGATTGCCGAGTGTTGAATTGATGGCAGCCGCAGGGTTGGATCCGCAGATTTTCCCCAAACCTGTCAGCTCATTTAGCAATCAACTTGTCACCCATAGTGGGATGAAGGATCTACTGGGAATACCTGCAGGTATTCCTGTGTCATACCGCGCCGGAGACCAGCCCAATCATGCCTGGGCGATGGGCATCATCTCTCCCGGGGAGGCAGCCGCTACAGCAGGAACATCCGGAGTTATCTATGCTGTGACCGATCAGGTGTTTGCTTCTCCGGATGCAGGTTTCAATACTTTCGCGCATGTCAATCATCACATCACTGCTCCCCGGCTTGGCAATTTGCTTTGCATCAATGGTACCGGCATCCTCTACAGCTGGATCCGAAAAAATGTCTTCGATGGGGCGATGTATTCATCATTGAATTCACTCGCAGAAACATGCGTAGAGGGAGCCGACGGCGTTCGTATCATTCCGTTTGGAAACGGGGCAGAACGAATGCTCTCGCTGACCACTCCGGGAATGTCTGTGCATGGAGTAGATTTAAACAGACATGGTCAAATTCATATTCTGAGGGCTGCTTTGGAAGGTATCGCATTTGCTTTTTGTCTGGGAATGGAGAAAATGGCTGATGCCGACATTCATGTAAAGTCAATCAGGGCCGGAAATGACAATTTATTTCAGTCCACAGTATTTACTTCAGTGATTCAGGCTGTGTCCGGTGTTCAGGTCTCTGTTTGTGATTCAAATGGGGCAGTCGGCGCAGCGGCTGGTGCAGCAGTCGGGGCCGGCATTATCTCTGCTGAAGAATGGGCAGCTTCTGTAAGAGCAACACCACAGCCAAAGCCCTCAACAGATTACGGGAAAATTCACCAGGCTTACCAGGACTGGAAAAATATTTTGTTCCAACAACTCAAACACTTATAAACCTAAAAAAATGCGTGCATATTTTCCTGATATTCCCAACATTCAGTATGAAGGTCCTGATTCCAGAAATCCACTTGCCTTCCGGTGGTATGATAAGCAACGAATGATTGCAGGAAAGTCCATGGGTGATCACTTTCGTTTTGCAATGGCCTATTGGCATAGTTTCTGCGGAAACGGTTCAGATCCTTTTGGCCAGCCTACAAGGTCGATGCCCTGGACACAAGGTGCAGATGATCTTGAGATCGCAAAGAATAAAATGGATGCAGCCTTTGAATTTATGCAAAAGCTGGGTTTGGATTATTATTGCTTTCACGATACTGATTTGATCGACAACTCTGCTGATATTACAGGGTATCAGGCGAATATTGGCAGGATGGCAGAATATGCAGTACTGAAACAGAACGAGACAGGAATCCGGTTACTGTGGGGCACAGCCAATCTCTTTTCGCACCCCAGGTATATGAACGGGGCCGCTACAAATCCCGACTTCCGAGTAGTAGCGCATGCTGCATTGCAGGTAAAAACCGCAATTGATGCAACCATCAGGCTTGGCGGTCAAAATTATGTATTTTGGGGAGGCAGGGAAGGATATATGTCTTTGCTGAATACGGACATGAAAAGAGAACAGGAACATCTGGCCCGTTTTCTGACCATAGCCAGAGATTACGCCAGGGCTGCCGGATTTACAGGCACATTTCTCATTGAACCAAAACCCATGGAACCCATGAAGCATCAGTATGATTATGATGCTGCCACCGTTCTTGGTTTTTTGCAGAAATATGATCTTCTCGATGATTTTGCATTGAATCTCGAAGTGAATCATGCCACGCTGGCAGGACATAGCATGGAGCATGAAATGCAGGTAGCCGCAGACGCCGGGAAGCTGGGCAGCATGGACGCCAACAGGGGCGACTATCAAAATGGATGGGACACAGACCAGTTTCCCGTAGATCCGTGGGAACTCACTCAGATGATGCTGATATTGCTTCGTTCCGGTGGTTTTACAACTGGAGGTATCAATTTTGACGCCAAAATTCGCCGCAATTCAACAGATGCAGAAGATCTGGTCATCGCTCACATCACCGGAATGGATGCATTTGCCAGAGCTTTGGTGACTGCTGATCAGATCCTCTCTAATTCACCCCTGGCAGACTGGCAAAAGCAACGATACGCATCCTTTGATAAGGGTGATGGAAAAGATTTTGAAGAGGGTAACATCACGCTGGACAGGCTGGCAGCTCTGGCTCAGCTACATGATCAACCTGGATCTTCCTCAGGGAAACAGGAAAAATTTGAACAGCTGATCCAGATGTATCTATGATTTTTTTTGCAGAAACTTTCTGCTTGCTTTACCTTTGTGGACTCAGGATGAACTTAGATGCAAACAGAATCCAAATCAATGGTCTTTGATCAAGTAAAATCCCTGCTGCATCAGTTGGATTTACGTATTGCCTCTATGGACGACAGTCGTCCTTGGGGAGGTTTTTTTGTCATTGATGAGCAGGATTCGTCTGCATTTGTCAGTCATTTTTTTCCCGATGAAGACGGTGATTCCTGGCATCTATACCAGAAACTTAGCCCGAAGATCCTGATCGTTCGTCCTGGCACAAGACTGAGCTGGCAGTACCATCACCGCCGGGCTGAAATCTGGAAGTGTATCTGTGATGAAATTATGGTAGTCACCAGCCACGATGATACTGAGCGTCACCAGCACACCCTGCAATACGGTGAGGTGATTCGGTTACAGCAGGGCGAGAGACACCGACTTGTAGGGACAGAAATGTGGGGAATTGTCGCAGAAGTCTGGAAGCATACCCAGCCGGATCACCCATCTGATGAGCAGGATATTGTGCGCCTCCAGGATGATTTTGGCAGATAAGGGAGTAAGCCCGTACTAGAGTTACAATTTTTGAATACTGCGGCAAATTTCAATTCCTTCATCAATGGCATTACCGTCTCCTTCCAGAAAGGCGATGATGACAAAAAAGTTTGTTTCTGAGTCGGGATCTATCAGTCCCATCATAAATACATTCACGCCATCCTGCACACCTTCGGCATAGCCCCCCTGGAAGCCGTTGATCTCAATTGTACTCACATCGTCAACTCTGTCCAATTCCATGGAGGCAGCAGCTTCCATGACAAAACCCGTAATGTCTTCCTGATCAATAGAGGCATCTTTGAATGGGATAATACTCAGGCTCATGCCATCACCATCCGCTGAAAATTCTGTGGCGTCATTTTTTTTCTCTACAAAATCATCTGCCAGAGAAAAGGAAATCCCGTATTCCTCCCAGGTATACTGTTGCTGGGCGGTGATGATTCCATTCATCGAAATCAAAAAAAAGGCGATCATTAGTTTGTTCATGACATATTTTGGATTGATTCTTATTCAAAGTTAGTACAAATGCCTAACCATTGTATGTCATCCTAAAAAATACTGTTAAATCCGGCTTGCAGCAAAAAGGAAATGAGTTCAGAATTTTCGATTCAAATCGTAGCATATCTATACTTATACTATAAATTCAATATATATATGATTATTCTATATCAAATCAATGAATATATAAAATTATTCTATATTTTTGTAAACGATATATGTATGAAATTGTAAATGAACGTTGAAAATACAGGTTTATTCCCTGAACATATCACTGACTGTCGTCGTCCCGTAGCTAATATTGAATATGCAGAAGGTGTTCACGCCGCCCGCACTATTGTGGACAGGATGGAAAAACACCTCTCAGAAGGGGCAGCTACGCTTTGTGTAGTCGGTGAAGACATGATGGGTCGGGAAATCTTACAGGAATGTAAAGAGCGGAAAATCGAGGACTACTTGATTTCTGTCGATCTCGATGCTCCTGTTACTGAGGCAGATATAAAAACTATGAAATCCCGTATCCAAAGGATGAAAAATCAGCAGTTGGGTGAGGAGTTTTCATCTCCAATTTCTATGGGGAGAGTGGATCAGTGGGTGACGCAATGGGTAAGTATGAAATATGGTTCAGGACCAAATGGGCAACCTGCAATCGATAGTCTTGACCGGTATCTGTGTTCTACAGAAAGTGCTGTTTTTCAGGTATTATTGGCAGAGTATGGTCCGCATCCTTTCCGTTATTCCCAGGGCGAATTGGCGGAGTGGTGCCACGCCGTAAGAGAAGCATCCACCCTGTTTCGGCCTGAATGGCAGCAATTTCATGAACATTCGGTGTTCCAGATGTTAAAGCCGAATCTTCAAAACCATGAGCATTTTGATCAGGTGTCACATACCCTGTTTCTGTTGAGTGAGCAAGCCTCTGCCATCAGAGATCAATACTACAAGTATATCATGGATATAAAAACGGAATGGATTATCCGTTTTGAAGAGAAATTGGATGTATTGGAGAACCGACTGCAGGATTGCCTCGAACAAGGATATTCTCTGGAATTTACAGCACCGGAAATTCAGTTGGGCCAAAAGACACAACTGACAAAACGTTTGCGACAAATTGAAAAAGACTTGATCGCTTCACAAGTCATCGAACGTTATGCACAGATTTCAGATTCTGTTTTGGTGTCGCGCCAGATAGAAAGCCATCTGGAAAAGCTGCAGAATTTTAGAAAGAACCTTCCGGTATTGGCTGACAATGCAATGAAATCAGTCAATTTACTAAATCAGGATGACGGACGTTTTAGCGCAATTGAGTCTGAAGCACAGCAGTTTATCGATTATATAAACCGGACAGATATTTTTGCATCTCCGTTTGAAATGAATACACTGAGTCTTCAAAAACAAGCGGCCTACATTCGACATATTGCTGCAACTTTGGAAACGACCTTGCATACCATTTATCAGCATCGCGGTGTTCTCGGTTGGTTTGGCTTTTGTCAGGATCTGGAACCTGCAAGACTACGGCTCATCAGGATATTGTCGAGCCTTGAACCTTCTGATGGACGTCGCGGTTTGGGAGACTGTGTCCACCCCAGGTCTTTCTGATTCCGGATTCTGGCGCAGTGTGTTGATAGATGAGTGGAATCAATTTTCTGGTGACCCAACAATAAAAACCACATTTCTTCACTTCCTTGAAACAGGAAACAGCGGAGAATATCCCATCATTTGGAGTGATTTCCTGAATACATTCGCACCGGTTGTTCGTATTTTATATCCCGTTATTCTGGCAAATCATGATCAGTTTCCGACGTGGAATTCAACAGAATATGAACATCTGGTTTATGTGGATTACAGAAAGCCCAACGTGGAAATACTGCAGTACATGAAGACCATTTATTCATGGTTTGCTGAAGGCAGTCTGGCGGCTGAACCAGATTTTCTCGTCAAGCTGGATCAGAGTTTTCCGGTAAAACACATTGCAGGTTTGTCTCGTTCGGAGAAATTGCCTTTTCTCCGGCAGGTTGCAGAAAAGTTGATGGATCTTGGTATTGCGCCAGTTCCATATAGCATTCGAAATGGCTGTGTTCTAAGTTTTTGCAGTCCGGGTATTGATAATTGCCTAAAAAGCAGCTTACGAGATTATGGTCTTAAAAAGGTAGCCTCTGTACCCCGCCAGGACGAAAATATCCTGGCCACACTTCTGGACAGTGGGGGGAATGTATACATCCTGTTTGAAGATGGATTGCCCAATGGGCATCAGGCAGAAAACTGGCGTCAGCAAAGAAGCACCCTTTCGTGGCTGGCAGAATGCGGATGCACTCTAGTGCACATTTGTACAAAAAAAGCGTTCTATTCTCATGGTGAATCAGTGAGGCAAACGCTTCGTTCAACCATGCCGAAGGATGAAGAATTCTTAACAAATCGCCCTATTCAGCTGACTTTTGCCTTTGAATGATCTGACCATATTGGCACCGTTGCAGGAAAAGGCCGGTCGTTTACGATTAAAAAGCGTAAACGGAGTACAGCATGTCTTTGACCCGGTACGCAAAAAGTGGATTGTTTTGCAGCCGGAAGAAATGGTACGCCAATGTGTCATCCTTTGGCTCACCGAAGATCTCGCTTATCCAGCAGGTAAAATTCAAGTCGAAAAATCCTTCCGCCACCATTCAAAAGCTTACCGGTTTGATCTGATCGTCTACGACAAACAAATTGCGCCCTGGATGCTCGTCGAGTGTAAATCTCCCGAAATCCCTGTAAATCAACAGACTTTTGACCAGATAGCCCGATATAATTCTGCAATTAGTGCCAAATTTTTGCTTGTTTCCAATGGAGGTACCACGTTGTGTGCAAGACTCAACCACGATTCCCGATCATGGGAGTTTTTGCAAACAATGCCTGTATTTATGGAATAGTCAGAATCCTGAAACTATCAATGTTTGATCTCTTCTCCTTCCATTTTACTGACAGCGACTGTCGCAATGGCATTTCCGACAACATTGGTGGCTGTCCTACCCATATCCAAAAACTGATCGATTGGCAACAGAATCGCCAGTCCAATTTCAGGAATGCCAAAGCCCGCAATTGTTGCAGCGATCACAACCAGTGATGCCCGAGGCACTGCAGCGATTCCTTTACTGGTCACCATCAACACAAGCAACATCGTCAATTGTTGGGAAATGGATAGATCTATACCGTACGCCTGTGCAATCAGAAGTGATCCGAAAGTCATGTACATCATGGATCCATCCAGGTTGAAGGAATAGCCCAGAGGCAGTACAAAACTGGTTATTTTTTCTTTCACGCCAAACCTCTCCAGTTGGTTCAGTAGTTTTGGGTAGGCTGATTCACTGCTTGCAGTCGCAAATGCGAGAAGAATAGGCTCTTTGATATGAGATATCAAACTCCAGACCCTGTTGCGGATGAAGAAAAAACCAAGACTCAGCAAGATGATCCACAATATCAAAAGTGCAGCATAAAACAATAGGATGAGCTTACCATACTGTACCATTACGCCGAGCCCTTTCTCTGCAATCACAATGGAAATCGCGCTAAACACAGCCAGTGGCGCCACCCACATAATCATATTAGTCAGCTTCAGCATGGCATGAGCCAGTGAATCCATGGCTCTGATGATGGGTTCACCTTTTTCTCCTATCGCGGCTGTAGCTAATCCGAACAAAATAGAAAACACTACAATTTGTAAGACCATTTTATGGGAGGATAGGGCGACAAATATATTTTCAGGGACGAGTTGGTCAATGAAATGCTCCAGTGTAAAACTGTCTGTTTTAGGGAGATTGGCTGCCTCCATAGTGCCCACCTGGCTCTGAAAATCAAGGCCCGGCTGGAAAATATTCACAATGATTAGTCCCAGAGTCAGAGACATCAGGCTGGCAAATATAAACCAGCCGATGGTTTTTACGCTCATTCTTCCAATCGACTGTGCATCACCAATCCCGGCAACTCCCAGCACAAGTGTACTAAGCACAAGCGGGCCAATGATCAGTTTAATGAACTTTAGGAAAATAATATTTCCGTATTTCGCGATGCCCGTATAGCTTTGTATGCCCTCCTGTCCTACAAATTCGTGAAGGACGGTCCCTACAACCATTCCCGCTACCAGTCCTGCGAAAATCCAAGTAGCCACTTTGTTTTTTTGATTGTCCATCAGTGTTGGATAAATTTATTAATTCAGTGCCGAAAGGTAACAAATTTTTTACTGATTCATTTGTTCCACTGCTGAATCATTCTGAAAAGAGCTCCTCCGGAATCTAATTCCATGGCATTCATTTACATATATATAAAATATTCCTATTTTTGCCTTTTATCGGAGGAAAATCAAATATCATGAGCGTAGATGTCATATTAGGATTGCAGTGGGGTGATGAAGGAAAAGGAAAAATTGTCGATTTTCTCGCAGACAAGTACGATATGGTGTGCAGATTTCAAGGGGGACCGAATGCAGGCCATACGTTGAAGATTGACGGGAAGAAGTTTGTACTGCATACTGTTCCATCAGGCATTTTCAGAGAAAATATTATCAATGTCATCGGAAATGGGGTAGTCCTGGATCCGATAACCTTCTCACGCGAACTGGAAATGCTCGATGCAGCGGGTGTTGATTATCACCAAAGATTGATCGTTTCAAGGAAAGCACACGTCATCCTACCTACGCACAGATATCTGGACGCTGCCTCCGAGGCATCCAAAGGACAAGGCAAAATAGGGTCGACCCTGAAGGGGATTGGCCCGGCATACATGGATAAAACCGGCAGAAACGGCTTGCGCATCGGTGATCTTACTGCTCCAGGTTTTGATGAAAAATATAAGGCTATTCGCGAAAAGCACCTGGGCATTATACGCATGCATCCGGAAATTGAGTTTGACCTTGCAGAAGAGGAAAGCCGGTTTTTCGGCTCACTGGATCGCCTTCGTACAATTCAGTCTGACAACACCGAATACCTCGTCAATAGAGCCCTTCAAAACGGAAAGCGCCTGTTGGCTGAGGGCGCACAGGGATCGATGCTGGATATTGATTTTGGAACATATCCCTTTGTGACTTCATCCAATACGGTTACTGCAGGAGTATGTTCCGGGCTGGGTATAGCCCCCACCCGCATCGGTGAAGTCATTGGCATTGCGAAGGCATATTGTACCAGGGTTGGGTCCGGACCATTTCCAACAGAACTTCATGACGCAACCGGAGAGAAGATTCGCCAG
>JAJTEZ010000079.1:12960-21737 GCA_021298335.1 Saprospiraceae bacterium
AGGCCGGAATGGAATTTGGATCTACTACGGGCAGACCCCGAAGATGTGGATGGATCGATATCCCCCAACTACTATACACCATCATGCTGAATGGTGTGACTCAGGTCATCATCACGAAAATGGATGTACTGGATGATTTCGAAGATATCTATGTTGCCAAAGCATATGAATATGACCAGCATGTGACAACTGAATTGCCATACGATATGGTTGAAACTGACATTCGGCCTGTCTGGGAAAGGCATGCAGGATGGAACGCTTCTCTGCAGGAAGCCAGCTCCTATGAAAGCCTTCATGGGAGCGCCAAAGCATATATTAATGCATTGGAAAATATGCTTCAAACCCGTATCTCCATGGTCAGCACCGGCCCTGAGCGAGAAAAGCTGTTTTTCCGACCATAAAAATCAACTGAAAATTAAAGTACATGAGTACAAAGGATCAATTTCTCCAGATGGTCACAGAAGCATTTCAGTTTTCTGGTCCGTCAATCACCCTGGGAGCGCCTAAACTGGAGGGAGAAGTATTTTCACAGTCCCCCATTCGGGTACCGCTTAAGACACTCAACAGACACGGCTTGATTGCCGGGGCAACGGGAACGGGTAAAACCAAGACATTGCAGGTGATTGTTGAACAGCTGTCGGCCAATGGCGTCCCCAGTCTTGTCATGGATATTAAGGGCGACTTGTCGGGAGTGGGGGCACCAGGAGTTTCCAATCCCGCCATTGACGACAGGCATAGGCTGCTGAATCTACCATTTGTCCCTGCTGCAAGTCCGGTGGAACTGTTGAGTTTGTCGGGCGACAAAGGGGTTCGGCTCAGGGCTACAGTCACAGAATTTGGACCCGTATTATTCTCGAAAATCTTGGAATTGAACGATACCCAATCCAGTGTAATGGCTGTGATCTTTAAGTATTGCGATGATCATAGACTGCCCTTGATTGATCTTGAAGACATTAAGAAAGTCCTGAATTACGCAACCCAGGAAGGAAAAGAAGCACTGGAAAGTGAATATGGAGCGATATCACCTGCTACCATCGGCACAATATTGCGTAAGGTAGTAGAATTGGAGCAGCAGGGAGCAGAAGTTTTTTTTGGAGAAAAGTCATTTGACGTACATGATCTGGTTAGGCAAGACGAGAATGGAAAAGGCATCATTTCCATCGTCAGGGTGACAGATATTCAGGACAAGCCCAAATTGTTCTCTACATTCATGCTGCAGCTTTTAGCAGAAATTTACGCCAGTTTTCCGGAGGAAGGTGATCTGGCAAAACCTAAGCTGACGATTTTCATAGATGAAGCACATTTGATTTTTAGTGAAGCCAGTAAAGCCTTGCTCAATCAGATTGAAACGATTATCAAACTGATTCGGTCAAAGGGCATAGGTGTATTTTTTGTGACCCAGAATCCGACAGACATACCTGTGTCAGTCCTGAGTCAGCTGGGCTTAAAAGTCCAGCATGCGCTCCGTGCTTTTACAGCAAAAGACCGCAAAGACATACAACTGACAGCTGAAAATTATCCTTTGTCTGATTTTTATCAGGTAGATACTCTCCTGACTGAGCTGGGTATAGGTGAGTGTATCGTAGCCGCTCTGAATGAAAAGGGGGTACCAACGCCTTTGGTGCATTGTTATTTGCGTGCTCCTCAGTCGCGCATGGGTATATTGGCTGATGGAGAAATTCAATCCATTCTTGCAGCCAGCGAAATCCGGGAGTTTTACGATGAAGTCATCAACAGGGATTCAGCCTATGAAATACTCTCAGGCAAAATCAGGGAAGCGCAGTCTGAAGAAGTACAGCAAACCCTGAAAAAACAACAGGAAGAGGCAGAGACACGCCAGGAGCAGCCAAAATCTGAAGGAAAAGGGATGCTGGAGACCGTCATGAACAGTCCGATGGCCCGTCAGATAGGCCGGGAGGTGGGCCGGCAGGTTGTCAGGGGGCTATTAGGGGCCCTGGGTGTTGGCACGAGCCGCACCAGCCGAAAAAGTACATCCTGGTGGCAATAAAAAAGGCCGGAACTTAAGATTCCGGCCTGCTTGAAATGTTTGAATTTTATCGTGAGGTCATTGACTTAACCCCTTCTGCTTTTTTTGACGGTAGTGCGTGTGTTGGTTGTTGTTTTTCCCCTGGGCCCTTGAATTGTTGTTTTTGTTCTACTTACCTTGTAATTCGAATGGACTCCGGCGTGTCTGGTTCTGACGGTCGTAGAATGTACGCGAATTGGCTTGTACATGCCGTGCGCCCGATTTAGTCTGTGTTTGTGGACTATGCGGATAGTGGGAGAATAATGCCTGACTTTTACCGGACGCCAGAATGACCATCCCAAAGGCCTCCAGGGCCTCCACCAACCGGGATAGTGCCTCCAGCCCCAGGGCGATACCCAGGGACGATAGCCTGGTCTGTATACATATCTTACACAAGACCAGGTCCAGACATTGATTACGATTTGCGCAGTATTCACTGTGCTAATCGACGGCCCTCCCTTTTTTGATTCCACTCCTTCATCCTGGCCTGGATCTCCCGGCTCGACAATTATTTCTACTCCAAAAATCTCTTCATCCCCAATAATTTGAAGATGGGCTTCTTCATTTCCTGTTTTTTCGAGTTCTATAACCGCGATATCCTGACTTTCGTTTTCGCTTACAGGAACCTGCAAAACGAAAATGTGGGTTTCCCCTTCGGTTTTAGAAATAACACGGATATAGTCTGTTTCGTCATCTCCATTCAGGTCCAGGTTGTTGACCTGCGAAGATTCATCATTTAAAGATTTTTCAAAGTCCTCCGGACTCTCAGCCTTTTGAAACAAGGTCAAAGCACCTTCCAGACTAAATTGATCGCCTGGTAATCCCGTTGAATCCGACGCGACTTCTGATTGCGCCTGAGCACCCAGAACACCAAATAACCAAAAAATGAGCATCATACGATTTTTCATAACTAAACAATTTTACAAGTGAATAAGCAAATTACACCCTGAAAAGTCATATTCGCAATGATTGTACGCAGTTTTTGTGTTAAAGAATTCTTAAAATGCGAAGAGCCCGGATAACGATATATCTGGGCTCTTTCGACTAAGGTCTCAAAATAAGAAAACTACATCTTGTGGTGTTGACCGTATATTTTATAAAGTACTTTTTCGTTTCATTTCCAACCTAAGTTTGGATACATTCGACGATGCAAATATACACGCATTTCGCGAATTCACAACAAACATGATACATGGACGAAAAAAAAATCTTACACGACAGTAAAAACAGTACAAACAAGCTTTATAAAAAAATATAATTAATTGAATATCAATTATTAATATCTATATTAAGTGGTGTCATTTTCTTACAAATCACAAAATTATTTCCACTAGAAGTATACGTTGCTGTGTTCAAACATTCGACCGGAAAGGGAAGAGAAAATTCGATGTAGAAAAGGTATAGCCCTGTTTTGCAGCGCCCTATCCCTTTCTGGAATAGTTGGGTGATTCCTTCGTGATCGTAATATTGTGAGGGTGGCCTTCCAGGATTCCTGACCCTGAAATTCGCACCATTTTTGCCGTTTGCATCTCTTCTATAGTTCGAGCTCCGCAATAACCCATACCAGCACGGAGACCGCCAAGATATTGGACCATGACTTCAGATACAGACCCTTTAAAGGGTACCCGGCCCTCAATACCCTCAGGCACAAGCTTTTTGGCATCATCTTCTACTTCCTGAAAATATCTGTCTTTTGAGCCTTTTTCCATAGCTCCGAGAGACCCCATTCCCCTATATACTTTAAACTTCCTGCCCTCATAAAGAATTGTTTCGCCCGGAGCTTCTTCAGTACCGGCAAACAGCGACCCTGCCATGATGCTGTTGGCTCCAGCAGCAATAGCCTTGGCTATGTCACCGGTATAACGGATGCCTCCATCTCCAATAATTGGAATTCCGGTACCCTGTAAACCCGCAGCGGCATTTTTAATGGCATAGAGTTGCGGTACGCCTACGCCGGCCACTATGCGTGTTGTACAGATACTTCCAGGTCCAACGCCCACCTTGACCGCATTCACTCCAGCTTCTGCCAATGCCCGGGCTCCTTCGGCTGTGGCTACGTTGCCACCGACAATCTGAAGGTCAGGGTATTTTTTCCTGACCTCTTTGACAGCATCCAGCACGCCTTTCGAATGCCCGTGGGCCGTATCCAGACAAATTACATCCACTCCTACCGCCACCAGTGCATCCACCCTGTCAAACATATCCTTGCTGACGCCCACAGCTGCACCGACAAACAATCGGCCGTGTTTATCCTTGGCAGAGTGGGGGTAATTTTCCAGTTTCATGATGTCCTTGTAAGTAATCAGACCGACCAGAATCTGATGCTCGTCCACCACAGGCAATTTTTCAATCTTATATTTCTGAAGTATTTCCTTTGCCTGATGTAGCGTAGTTCCCTTTGGCGCAGTAATCAGCCGTTCACGGGTCATAATCTCCTGAACACTTCGGTCGCCGGCAGTTTCAAACCGAAGATCCCTGTTGGTCAGTATGCCGGCTAGTCTGCCTGCCTTGTCAACAACCGGAATTCCTCCAATCTTATTTGCAAACATCAGGCTGTGGGCATCTCGCACTGTAGCATCTTCTGTAAGCGTAACAGGGTCAAGAATCATTCCGCTTTCTGAGCGTTTGACAGTACGTACCTGGTTTGCCTGAGCTTCAATACTCATGTTTTTGTGGATAATACCAATGCCACCTTCCCTGGCCATGGCAATGGCAAGCTTATATTCGGTCACTGTATCCATGGCAGCGGACACAATGGGTGAATTTAATCGTAAGTCAGTGGTAAAATTTGTACTGGTATCAACTTCTCTTGGGAGAACTTCTGAGTACGCGGGAATTAACAGCACATCGTCAAATGTCAGTGCTTCTTCCAGAATGGGGAGGGTATTGATTCGTTCCATTTGCAAATTTATGAAAAAAATCATCCGGTGCAAAGTGACTTTCTGTATTTTAAAAAGATTTAACAAACATCCACATTGACACAGGATTATTTTGTTGTTTTGTGCTTCAATTTTTTCGAATGCTGACCTTGTTTACGGATGATTATTTCATGAAGCAGGCGATCCGGGAGGCAGAAAAGGCCCTTGAGCTCGGAGAGGTGCCTGTCGGAGCTATCATCGTTTGCCAAAACCAGATCATCGCAAAAGCGCACAACCAGTCTCAGGCGTTGCACGATGTCACGGCGCATGCAGAAATGATTGCTATTACGTCTGCCTGCTCATACCTTGGCGGAAAATACCTGATAGACTGCACCATGTATGTGACTCTCGAGCCTTGCGTCATGTGTGCAGGGGCTTTGTTTTGGTCGCAAATTAGCAGGGTAGTCTATGGTGCAAGTGATGAAAAAAGAGGATTCATGCGTTACGGTAAAGAACTATTGCACCCAACAACGCGGCTCGAATACGGCATCTGCCATGATACATGTTCGCAGATGATGACCTCTTTTTTTTCCTCCAAGAGGAAGGAAAAACGGGATTGAAAACAATACAGGAAAGACGTTCTGTGGGATAGGTAGGGTAGTTGCCAATTACTTGGTTCAAAATTTATTGTGTTCCCTTCAAGAAAGGGACAAACCGAAAATGACCAAAATTCTCCTGTTTCAGCGTACCATCCTCTCGTTTTGTGAGTCGAATCATCTGTTGTGTTTCTCCTTCACCCAATGGGATGACCAAGATTCCTCCCGGACGCAGCTGATCCACTAAGGCCTGAGGTATAAAAGGCGCCCCGGCAGTGATGATGATTTTGTCAAATGGCGCAAAGCGTGGTGCTCCGGCATAGCCGTCACCAAAAAGTGTGCGCACGCTACCGTACCCGATTTCTGTCAGTAGGAGGTGCGTAGATTCAAAGAGTTTTTTTTGCCGTTCTATGGTGTACACCTTGGCACCCATATGCAGTAGTACACATGCCTGAAAGCCAGATCCTGTGCCGATTTCAAGAATTTTATCCCCTTTCTCAATTTGTAAAAGGTGAGTCTGTACAGCAACGGTGAGGGGTTGTGATATCGTCTGGTCTGCATCAATGGGGAAGGCTACATCTTTGTACGCCCATTCTGCAAATGCCTTATCCAGAAAATAATGTCTGGGAATTTCTGCAAATGCTTTTAATATACGCTCATCATTCACTCCCTTTGACTTCAATTCCCGCACAAGCTGCTGTCTCAGCCCTTTATGTAAGTGTGTGTCTCTCAATTTTAATTGTCAATATAAAAGTGCAAATGTATTAAAATAAAATTTAATATGAGCCTCGTCTTCAAAAACAACAATATAATTGTCAGGCGCATTCTCATTGGCAATGAAAAGTGTATTTTTGTAAGTTGAAACTCTAAAGTAAAATCATGGCAAAAGGAAGAGGTGTTATATTGACTATCGGAATTCTTTTTTTGAACAATTTATTTCTGGGAAGCCAAAGTGTGTGGCAGTCTTTGAATGAACGGGATATTCCGGCATTTCAACGAAAGGCACGCGAAATTATTCCTGATCAATACCAGGTTTTTCAGCTATCTGTTGAAAATTTTCAGCTCGGTCTCCAGGGATGTCCGGATGAAGATGAAGCGATGCTGCGAAGGTCAAACCACACCTTCGCGCTACCCCTTCCTGATGGCAGCCTTGCAGAATTTGCTGTTTGGAAGGCACCAGTGATGGAAAAGGAACTGGCAGATCGTTACCCTTCCATCCAATCCTACAAAGGCTATTTGAAATCCGACCCATCAGTGACTGCAAGGTTTACTTCTGGTCCACTCGGAGTTCACGGTGCTATCAGAATGCCTGAAGGAATGGTCTACATCGACCCATACAGTTTAACGACAAATGACCATTACATTGTATATTATACCTCGAAACATCGGGATCCTGAACTGGCAGGTCGCGAGTTGTGCGGTACCACTGCAGACATGCGATTCAGACCAAACACAAAGCTTTCGGGCAGAAGTACCACCATGAGGGAGCTCCGAAAGTACAGGCTGGCGCTTGGCTGTACCGGTGAGTGGGGCTCCGTTCGGGGCACAAAAGAAAAGGCACTGGCCGAAATGGTGACGTTTGTAGAAAGGGCCAATATCATTTTTGAAGCCGAACTTGCGATAACAGCAGTGCTGATTGCAAAAAATGATGAATTAATCTTTCTGGACGGGGCCACCGATCCTTACACCAATCCCGATCAGGGACTACAGATTCTGGGTCAAAATACTGCGATTCTCAATGGTCGGATAGGAGGGGGCTCCTATGAAATCGGCCATGTCTTTTCCAGGTGTTTTGATGTAGGAGGGGTAGCAGGCGGCAATATCTGCACGCCGGGAAAAGGGGCAGGAGTGACCTGCCACAACGGCAATACAGTCACAACGGGCATTGTCCTCGTATTCAACCACGAAGTCGGGCACCAGATGACCGCAAGTCACACCTTCAATAAATGCGGCGATACAGATCAGCTTGCCCTGGGAACAGCCTATGAGCCAGGCAGCGGATCAACCATAATGGCCTATCCCGGTGCTTGCGGGTCAGATAACCTGGGCCTTCCGCGGGAAGAATATTACCACGTAGCCTCGTTAGAGCAAATGTTGTCCTTTACCAATTCAGAAGGGGCAGATGCCTATGATTGTGCCCAAAAAATTGACATCAACAACCACGTACCCGTCATTGAATTTCCCTACACAGATGGATTTTCCATTCCGGTTTCCACCCCGTTTTATCTGAAAGCTTCAGCGACGGATGAAGACGGCGACGTTCTAAAGTACAACTGGGAGCAATTTGACAACGGTGCTTCAAGTCCGCTGGGATCACCTACCGGGAATGCACCTCTTTTCAGGTCTGTCAGGCCGGGAGCGAGTCCTGCACGCTATTTTCCCAATGAGTCACGCATCCTTAACGGACAGTTTACAGACAAACAAGAACTGCTGCCAACGTATGGCCGTGACCTGACATTCCGCTTTGTCGTACGGGACTACCACCCTATGGGAACGGCTGCTGTGTGGCAAGAACTAAAATACAAGGTGGCCGCTAATGCAGGCCCATTCAAACTGACCTTTCCCGTACTTGACTACAAATGGAAAATAGGCCAGGAAGTGCCGGTGAAATGGGATGTCGCCAATACAGACAAAGCCCCCGTCAACTGCCAGAAGGTGGATGTTTATATGTCGCTGAATAATAGTCTCGACTTTGGCTCGTCAAATATGATTTTACTCGCCTCAGCGGTTCCAAATGACGGTGAGGAGACCATCGTAGTTCCGAATGTGGAATCTCTCAGAGCCCGCATTATTGTCAAGGCATCCAACAATATCTTTTTTACCACAGGCCTCTACAATTCTCGCATTGACCCACCCGTGAATCCGGGCTTTTATATGGATGTAACACAGGCATCAGCAACATCCTGCCTGCCTGCTCCGGTGTCTTATCAGTTTTCTACAGCTGCCCTCGCCGGACTGAAAGATTCAGTGCGGTTTGAAATCATCAGCGGATTGCCTGATGGTGGGCTGGCATCTTTCAGCAATGCCCTCGTTGCACCCGGAGATCTGACTACATTGCAGCTGGACTTGTCGGCTGTAAAAGGGACGGCTTCCTATGAAATGATGGTAAGGGCATTTGTACCTGGCGTGGACACAATACAGCGAATCATCAGACTGGATGTAACAGGAACCGACCTAGATCAGCCTGCGCTTCTCGGACCTGTGGATGGTATTTCCGGAGTTGGGCCCACACAAATCTATCGCTGGCAACGAAAAATTGACGCTACCAGCTACGAACTTCAGGTAGCAACGTCTCCA
>JAJTEZ010000080.1 GCA_021298335.1 Saprospiraceae bacterium
GTCAGCTCTGGCGCCACAGGAAATCTCACAAATATTGCTTCCGTCAAATTACCTGAAACATTTATGGATAGCGATACTACAAACAACAAAGCGACGGATGTCAATACACCATCCCCGATGGCTGATCTGCGCATTGTGAAAACGTCAACATCACAATTTTATTCACCAAATACCACACAATTCTTCACGATTAAAGTGTACAATGATGGCCCATCCAATGCATCCGGAATCGCGGTACGTGATACGGCTACCGCAGGAACGGCAATACAAACCTGGACAGCAATCTACAGTGGAAGTGCTTCTGGACCGGCTTCGGGTACAGGGAATCTAAATGAGACCATCGCCCTTCCTGCAGGCGATTCTGCCACATTTACACTGACTGTTCTGGTCGCTGACACGATGCGACGTGATTTGGTAAATATCGCGTATGTGTATCCCCCATCCGGTACTACCGATCCCGACCTGACTGACAATAAGGATCCCGAAACTGATGTGGTGCGACCTGATGCAGTACAGGATACGAAGACAACGTCATACAATACACCCGTAAACGGAATGGTCAGTCCAAACGATGTATACAAGCCCGGTTCCACTTTCGAGAAAGTGACAGATCCAAAGAAGGGAACGGTTAACGTGAATACTGACGGAACATATACATACACCCCGAATTCGGGTTTCACGGGGATTGATACCTTCACGTACAGGGTATGTTTACCATCACCCAACACTACGGTATGTGATACAGCCCGCGTCATCATTACCGTTGGCCCAGAGGCACAAAACGATGCTTTCACCACACCCCATAATACGGCCGTCAACAATACTGTAGCCACTAACGATGCCTATCCTGCAGGATCGACCTTCGGTAAAGTGGCTGACCCGAAGAAAGGAACCGTTACCGTGAATACCGACGGAACATTTACCTATACTTCCAATATGGGTTTCACTGGCATTGATACATTTACGTACAGTGTATGCCTGCCATCACCCAACAGTACTTTTTGTGACACGGCACGGGTTGTGATTACCGTAGGTCCTGATGCCAAGAATGATGCGTTTTTCACTCCGTTCGAGACTCCGGTCAGCAATACAGTTGTTACCAATGACACGTACCCAACGGGATCGACCTTTGGTAAAGTGGCTGATCCAAAGAAGGGAACCGTTACCGTGAATACCGACGGAACATTTACCTATACCCCCAATATGGGTTTCACTGGCATTGATACATTTACGTACAGTGTATGCCTGCCATCACCCAACAGTACAGTCTGCGATACGGCCCGCGTTGTGATTACGGTAGGCCCTGTGGCCAAGGACGATTCATTAACCACACCTTTTGATACACCGGTCAGTAATACGGTCGTCACAAATGATAATTATCCCACAGAATCGACGTTTGATAAGGTGTTGAGTCCTAAAAATGGGACAGCAACCGTGAATACCGACGGAACGTTTACCTATACTCCCACTATGGGATTCAGCGGCATTGATACATTTACATACCAGGTTTGCCTGCCATCACCCAATAATACGGTATGTGATACGGCTCGGGTCGTGATTAAAGTAGGTCCAGTCGCTCAGGATGATACTAATACCACTCCGTTTAATGAACCTGTCAGTAACACCGTGGTGACAAATGATTCGTATCCCATGGGGTCGACCTTTGGAAAAGTGGCGGATCCGAAAAAGGGAACGGTTACCGTAAATAGCGATGGAACGTATACCTACACCCCGAATACAGGCTTTACCGGTATTGATACCTTTACATACCAGGTATGCCTTCCGTCACCCAACAGCAGCGTGTGTGATACGGCCCGCGTCATTATTACTGTTGGCCCGGATGCGCAAAACGATGCCTTTAGCACACCGCATAACACGGCAGTAAATAAGACAGTCGTTACCAATGATACATACCCCACGGGGTCGACCTTTGGTAAAGTGACGGATCCAAAGAAGGGGACGGTTACCGTAAATACCGACGGAACGTTTACCTACACCCCGAATCCAGGCTTTACCGGGATTGATACCTTCACATACAGAGTGTGCCTTCCGGTACCGAACAATACGATTTGCGATACAGCCAGGGTAGTGGTCGTTGTGGGCCCCAATGCGGTAAATGATGCGTTTACAACCCCGTTTAATACGCCTGTCAGCAACACGGTGGTTACAAATGACACCTATCCGTTGGCATCAAACTTTTCTACTGTTACCAACCCGAAAAACGGTTCAGTAATGTTCATTTCTGACGGGAGTTTTACCTATACGCCGACTACTGGTTTTTCAGGACTTGATACATTCACATACCGCGTTTGTATGCCATCACCCAACCAGACACTTTGTGATACCGCAAGGGTGATAATCACTATCTCTCCTGACGTTTCACTTGTGCTGACGGACACATACGGAAACTCCTCAGATGGCATTATTTGCGGTGGATCACAGGCCACCCTTACAGCAACAGGAGGAGGCACTTATCTTTGGAGTACCGGTCAGACAACTGCGTTTATAACCGTTTCTCCTTCGGTAACAACGACGTATTCTGTTACTATTACGGCACCGTCGGGTCTGAAAGATACGCTATCTGCAACAGTGAGTCTTTCCATGTGCTGTGTGCAAGGACAAATTACGATTACAAACATTGTGCAACCCACCTGTACACCGCTTACCCCGGGAAGCGTCACACTGAGCGGACTGCCGGCGTCAGGGACCTGGACACTTTACCAAACGGGCACTGTTAAAAAGACATATACCGGAACAGGTTCCACCTATACTGTAACACCTTTAACGGATGGCGTATACCGCTTTTGTGTTGAGTCTTCAGACGGCTGTAAATCACAGTTGACGTCGCCATTTGGGGCTATTATCAAGCTGTACTGATCTGGCCAAATTACAGGTGATAAAAGTATGATGTGATATTTTCCTTACGGGAATAGAGTTACGGTGCCATTTTGATTACAGCACTATGCGTTTTACTCCGGGTCTCATCTGTCAGGGAAAATAACAGCATCCGGCCAGAAAGATGTGTGGCTGAATGGGTCCACGGGCAAAAATCGTTCAAATCAATACGGTTGTCCGTGGTGGTGAATGAACAGATTCGTTGCCCCGTGAGGGTAAAGAGGGATAAAGTAAACGTCTCGTTGTGTGGATTGGAAAAATACAGACGGCTCTCCGGCGTGACCGGGTGAGGGGAAATGATAAATCCATTTACTCCGGGTCCGGGTACAAAAAGGGAAAGGGCTGGTTCTGTGCGCCCCCAGATGCCCAGTTCGAGGGTGTAATCGTTGACCACACCCGGCACAGGGGATTCATCCACGAATGTGTATCGTCGGGCTTCAGATGGACTCCCGCATTCACCTGCAATTTCCCCGATTTTAACTGTTGGCCCGTTGCCCGAAATGCGAAATATAACTGTTCCATTGCATGTCTGGCCCCTACTGAGGGTCCATTGTAGGATGACATTACCTTCACTGTATATCCCTGTGTAATTATCAAGCATAAAATGCGATTGTGCGTATCCCGATGAAACGATAAGAAGAAAGGCAACATGAACCAGCCATTTGTTATTCTGTAAACAGTAGCAGGAGGGTAAGCGCATGAAGGTTGTGGTTTTCCCGAACATTGATATCCGCTGTTTAAGAGACGAAACAAATCGTCGTGCAGGAAAGTTTCCATTTTGGACTCGAAGGAAATCAGTATAGCCTTGGTCACATCATCTATTCCGAAGAGGTTTATAATCCGAAAGGGTGTAGAAACAGCAATAATGGAAAGGCGAAATACCATTATTCTCACCGCGGGGTACTTCATGGTGACACCATTCTTCGGGCCCTCTACTTGTTCTCTGTGTTCTTTGTGAGACAACTGTTGTTTCCATGTATAATTCATCCGATGGAGAATCAGCAATGCCATATATTTCTGATGCGTAGGCATGTTGACGGCGGCAATACAAAGCCGGGTCTCAAATCACGCAGTCGCATTGCATCGTTCGCCTTACCTTCAAACATTGCTGAATTATGGCTGAAGAAGGCCTTACGCCATTCTTTTGGAGTAATGGCTTTGAACAAAGGGAATGAAAGGATGTTTTTTACTTGACATTCCTAATTATAACATCTAAATATTATACTATATGCCATTTTCTTTGCCTTCACTGGGTTATGCCTATGATGCACTCGAACCTCATATCGATGCGCGCACTATGGAGATCCACCACACAAAACATCATCAGGCTTATATCACCAACCTGAACAATGCCATTGCAGGTACCGAACTCGAAAACCAAAGCCTGGAAGATATTTTGAAAGGTCTGGACATGAACAATATGGCTGTTCGGAATAATGGGGGTGGGCACTGGAACCACTCCTTGTTCTGGGAAATTCTTCAGCCTAATGATAAAGGAGTTTTATCAGGACCATTGAAAGATGCCGTTCTTGCCGCCTATGGATCACAGGAATCGTTTGTCGAAAAATTTAATGCTGCTGCAATGACCAGGTTTGGATCAGGTTGGGCGTGGCTTTGTGTACATACCGGTGGCGCTGTGGAAATTTGCAGCACCCCCAACCAGGACAACTCTATAATGCCGGGGGTAGGCTGTGGAGGAACTCCGATTCTGGGTCTGGATGTTTGGGAACATGCGTATTACCTGCATTATCAAAATAGAAGAGCAGATTACGTGGCTTCGTTCTGGAACCTCGTCAACTGGAATGTAGTGGAGAAAAAATATCTCGCTGTAGCGGGGTAAAATGAAGTTTTACAACCTTCAAAATAAAAAGGAAACACACTGCAGTGTTTCCTTTTTTTATGCGTAATAGTCTCGTTATATTGAGTTTATATATAAAATAATAATTGTATAAATGATTGATAATGTACTTTTTGTCCATGAATTAGTGTCAATTTGACATATCTTGCTATTTTTGCGCCTTCAAAATGCAGTGATATGCTGACAAAATCTGAAATATTCAATTACGTTCCAGCCAAGGACTATTCAACTTCTGCGGCGTATTTTTCCATGGAATTTGCCATAGATCAGTCGTTGAAAATTTACAGTGGCGGACTTGGCTTTCTTGCGGGCTCACACATGCGCAGTGCCTTTGAGTTAAAGCAAAACCTGGTGGGTGTTGGCATGTTGTGGAAGTATGGCTATTACGACCAGGTTCGGGCTATGGATGGTTCAATGAAAGCTGAATACGTACAAAAATATTATTCCTTCCTCACTGATACAGGCATCGTATTTCCGGTAGAAGTTCATAGTGCAACGGTCTACGTGAAAGCCTATCTTTTGAAACCTGAGGTCTTCGGTTCTGCTCCTATATTTCTCCTGTCCACCGATATTGAGCTGTCCACCGATATTGAGCAAAACGATAACATTTCACGCACCATCACCAACAGACTGTACGATTCGAATGAATCCACACGGATCGCACAATCCATCATCCTGGGTATCGGAGGTGCGAAGCTGTTGGAAATCCTGGATATGGCCCCGGAAATCTATCATATGAATGAAGGCCACGCACTTCCCCTTTGCTTTTACCTGTATTCAAAATTTGGGAATATTCAGCAAGTACGCAACAGGGTTGTATTTACCACGCATACACCTGAAGAAGCAGGTAATGAAAAACATTCCTTTGAACTATTGAGTAAAATGTCATTTTTCAATGGAATTTCGGATGATGAAGTAAAGTCGATGTTACTTGTCGAAAACGACGTTCTTGACTATACCCTGAGTGCCCTGCGTTTTGCAAAAATTTCAAATGGGGTCTCGAAAATGCACGGTGACGTATCCAGACAAATGTGGGCAGGTTTTGCAGATATTTGTCAGATCACGCATATTACCAACGCACAAAATCAAAACTATTGGCAGGATAAGTCCCTTAGGGAAGCAGCAAGTGGGAAAAATACAATAGCATTGCTACAGCGGAAAAAAGAATTGAAACGAGAACTTTTTCAGGTGGTCGCAGACCAGACGGGAAAGATCTTTGATGAAAATATATTGACGCTGGTCTGGGCGAGAAGGTATGCAGGATACAAACGAGCTGACCTCATGACTGCAGATGAAGACAGGTTTTTGAAATTGATTCAGAATGTAGATACCCCCATCCAGATCATCTGGGCAGGAAAACCATACCCTGAAGATTATGGGGCAATCGAAACCTTCAATCACTTGTTCTGGAAAACGCGCCAACATCCCAATGTTGCTGTTCTGACAGGATACGAATTACACCTTTCCGCTTTGCTGAAAAAAGGCTCTGATGTATGGCTGAACAATCCAAAACTCTACAGGGAGGCTTCAGGAACCAGCGGTATGACCGCTGCAATGAATGGTTCCGTCAACCTTTCCATTCCCGATGGCTGGATTCCCGAGTTTTCAGAGCATGGGAAGAACAGTTTTCTCATTCCACCCGCTGACAGAAATCTTTCCACAGAAGAACAAGACAGACAGGAATGTGACAGCCTGCTCACCATCATCGAACAGGAAATTATACCTTTGTATTATCAACAACCGGAACAATGGGCACGATTGCTGATGCAAGCCATGCATGACGTCCTGGATGGTTTTGATTCAGGGAGAATGGCCAAGCAATACTATGAGCAATTGTTTAGTGCAAAGGTGCCTTCCCGCGAAGAAGAAGTCTACTCCTAAAGATTCGATTCTCGAAAGAGTTGAATCAAATTTTGAGAATTCTTGACCTGAATTGACTCTTAACCCGTATTTGGAGCTGATGGGCAAAGTGTTTTTGCCAGACAACACTCAAAATAATCCGATTCTCCAGGGCTTGTACATATATGGAATCAACGCTTTGTATTCCTTGCTGAGGTTTTTTTGAAAAAATACAATGCCCGTGTGGAACAGATCAATGCAAAGAGTTGTGTTCTTGTGCGCAACTACGTTTTGCCAGGCCCTGGCCATCCCTTTTGACCAGTATATATCGTCGAAAATCAGGATCGTATCCTCGTGGGTATAAGGCAAAAGAAGTTCAAATAAGCTCATTGTCGAATGTTCATCGTGATGTCCATCGATGTAAATCATATCCCAGGGATCGGCTTGTTGTGAAACCTTCGGTATTACTTCCATAAAAAGTCCTTGTCTGCAATCTATCGAATGGTAGCCAAGTCGCTGATGCATTTGCTTTGCAAATTTTACCAGTTCCTGGTTTGCTTCAATGGTCACTACCTCTGCCCTGTGGTCTGCTGCGGAAAGGTAGGCTGAAGAAAGACCCAGGCTGGTTCCTAGTTCCAGAATTTTTGCTGGCTGAAAATAGAGGGCAAGCGAAAACAAAAGCCTGCATTTTGATGGTGAAGAAATGCCCCATTTTGCGATTTGCGCAATGCGAAGGGTATTGCCTGATGTTATTGTACTTAATGCCCCCCAGCTTCCTTGCCGGATGTGTAGGTGATTTTTCAAAAGTATCTGCCTTTCTTCTTCCAAGGCACGAAATGAGTAATATTCCTTCTCTGTGTCTTCAATTTTTGTATATAACTGATGCAGAAATGAAGAATGAATGTCATAACGTGTCTGACTCACTCTGTAAAAATGACAAAGCATTGAAAATCTGTCCAGGAACAATTTAGGCCACCGAACTGAAGATGAATTTCCTGGTTTCAAAAAGTCATGCATTTGTCAAAATTTACTTTTTTTAAAATCTTGAAAAACAATTCATCCTGTAAAGTATTTAGGTCAGTAGAATGGTTGGAAATGAAAGATGAAATCTCCACAACTCAGGTAAACTGGAAAAACCGGCTAAAAAAGCTGGGTTTTGCAGGTTTTATGTTTTTTCTAATCAAAGGGCTTCTTTGGCTCATCATTCCTTATTTGATTGCCAGTGGCCTTTGGGCATGCTGACCAGGATTGCAGGATTCTGGAAAATGCGAAATATACCTTGCTGTACGAAATATGTTCATGATGTCTATTCAGTGCAACTTCTGTTTCTATGAATGACTGCCATTCAGTTTTTTAAAGACATAAATGATTGAACTTGCTTTTTTTGTAGAGATCAGCCCGGCAGTTAATGCACTAAAGCCAATAAAAATTGCTTTGATCCACCCCAGCGCTGATTTTTTATATTTTTCACTGAGTAAGGCGTTGTAGAAAGGATCGAAGGGCATGGATTTCATAGATTGAAGGTAAAAACCATATCGGCTTGCCAGCTTCGTCATGGTACTTGGTGTAAAATGCCAGAGATGTCTGGGAACATCATATCCTGCCCAGAATGTGTCATACCAGGTAGCATCCACTCCGTCTCTGTTAGGAACTGCAATGATCAGCACACCGTTTTCTTCAAGCTTTTCGTGAAATAGTTCCCAGTATTTACCGGGATTGTATAAATGTTCCATCACATGCCAAAGTGTGATGACTGAAAATCGCCCCCCGATATTCCCGTTGAACATATCAGAAGGAGGGTACACTGGAATCCCGAATTTCTGTTGTGCATAATTGCGGGATTGATCATCAACTTCCACGCCCGTGGTGTGATACCCCCGTTTGGCCATATGGCCCGCAAAATAACCAGTACCACAACCTACATCAAGGAGAGTCTTTTCTTTAGTCCACTGAGTGACAAGTTTCGCTTTTCTACTTAGCATCACATTTCGCACGATATGATACAAGCGAAAAACAAATCCTTCCCGACTGTCGCTGTGTGATATATACTCCTGGCTTTGGTAGTAAACCCCGCATACTGATTCGTCAGGCGCCTGAAGCGTACATCTCAATCCACAATTGCTGCAATCAGCCAATGGGAAAACCTCACCTGAAATGGAGTGATCTTTGACATCTTTCCATTTGGTAAAGCTCGCATTGTCACACACCGGGCAATGAAATTTAACTTTTTTATCTTCTGACATGTTTTTATGCGTTTAACAGGACGTAAATATAAACCGATTTTTTTAGGGAGACGTAGCTGTGATCTTTGAAATTCATCTGCCGAAAGCTTCGAAAAGCAATGATTCTGAAGATTTTTTTGAACTTTCAAGGGCATAATTTTGTTTCCCAAGCAAACATTATTTTTTTCCCACATGAAAAGAAAAAATGTGAATCGGGCTGTGGTGTTAGTTTTTTGTATGGTGAGTGTAATTTCTGCTCTCTATATCAAGTGGAATATAGATTTTTCGGGAGCGGAAGTCCTGCAGACTCAAGAGGTTGAGTCCGTAGTGAAAGATGAGGTCTTTATACCGGAAATCCATTTTTTAAAACAGCTCGTGAAAAGTATTTTCAATGTAGTGACTACGTCGCTTTAACCTAAGTTCATGACCCTTTTCCGGGGGCTTCGCTTAGAACCATGATTCCATTTTGTTAAAATTTTATTAAAACTGATCTTTTTTACAGATGCAGCTTCTTTACAAGTCTACTTTCTCTGTACTTTTGTTTGTCAACCGTTTAGAGGCATGATGTCCTGCAATTTGTTTTACAAAATACTCTTTTACGTTTTATTACTCTTTGGTACCGCCACAGCGTGGAGCCAAAACAAGATAAAATGGTCATCGTGGGATACGGCCCCTGATAAAATTGAGGAAGGCAACAAGAAGTTTTTGATTTACTTTTATTATGATGGGTGTCGATGGTGCAGGTTTATGGAGGACAACACATTTTCAGCTGACCATATAGCCAGGTTTGTCAATCTTAATTTTCACCCGTACAAAGTGAATGCGCTTTCCAGGGAAACCATAGTTGCTGATAAATCTTACACTTCCGTACGTGTAGGCAAATATGAATTTCACGAACTTGCCACAGAAATGCTGGCAGGAAATATGTCATTTCCTTCCGTCGTGTTTTTGGATGAGCAGTTTCACAAACTTGGTTCTTATGATTCTTATATGGATATCAGCAGTTTTGAAATGATTCTTTCCTATTATGCAGGCGATCATCACAAAAGAACTATGTGGAAACGATTTGCCAACAATTACTGCAGGGATAGTCATTTCAATGCGCTTGTAAATGATAAAAACAAACATTAATTCGATAAAGGGAGCTAATTTTTGTACTTTCGCGCCAGCGAAGTCGTCCCTAATGAATTTTTTTTCAATGTATGGCAGTCTTGAGAGGTCAGTAAGTATGAGTGATTTCACTTGGGCAGAGTGTCATGATTCCATTCCGTCGCAAACAGTCATTGACTGTTTCATCACAATTTAAAAGACAAACACCATGCTGCATATTTTCATCCGACTTTTTACAATTTGTTTCTTTCTTTTCTTAATGTCAGCAATGCAGGGACAAAGACAAATGAAGTATCCGGACACAAAAAAAAGAAAAACTACAGATCAGTATTTTAACACACAGGTCACCGATCCGTATCGCTGGCTGGAAGATGACAGGTCCGATGCAACAGGCGAGTGGGTGGATGCCCAAAACGAGGTGACGTTTTCCTATCTGGATCAGATTCCATACAGAAAAACGCTAAGGGAAAGACTGGCAACAATCTGGAATTTTGAAAAGTATACAACCCCGTTCAGAGAAGGTTCTTACACATACTTTTATAAAAATAATGGTCTGCAAAACCAATATGTACTTTGGCGTAAGAAAGGTGACGGCGCGGCTGAAATCTTTTTAGACCCTAATACATTTTCTGAATCCGGTACAACCTCTTTGGCAGGTATCTCATTTTCACAGGATGGTTCGCTTGCAGCATATCAGTTATCTGAAGGTGGCGCGGACTGGCGCAAGGTTGTTGTCATAGATACAGAAACGAAAAAGCTGATTGGAGACACACTGGTGAATGTGAAGTTCAGTGGAATAGCCTGGCATGGTAATCAAGGGTTTTATTATTCCAGTTACGATATACCAGATGGTTCCAGGTTGTCTGCCAAAACGGATCAGCATAAGTTGTATTTTCACAGATTAGGAACCTCCCAGAAAGAGGATATTGTCATTTTTGGCGATCAGGTAAAACGAAGATATGTCGGGGCCACTGTTTCTGATGACCAGCATTATCTATTCATTACAGCTGCCAATTCTACTTCAGGAAATGAATTGTATCTGGTTGATTTGTCTTCTTCGTCCCGTAAGATTTCTCCTGTTTTGTCTGATTTTGATAGTGACACTAATGTGGCAGACAATGTGGGTTCTACGCTTTTTTTGGTAACAAACCGCAATGCTCCGAATATGAGACTGGTCAAGGTGGATGCCTCTGCACCCGGACCTGAAAACTGGAAAGATGTGATTCCCGAATCAGAAAATGTTTTGGACATCAATACCGGCTGTGGGTATTTTTTCGCTCACTACATGAAAGACGCCTTGTCGCAAGTGAAGCAGTTTGATTACAATGGTACCCTTGTTCGTGAAATCGATTTGCCCGGAAACGGAACAGCTACAATCAGCTCAGCCAAAAAAGAAGACAACACGATATACTTTTCCTTCACAAACTATGTAACACCGGGCACCAGCTATAACCTGGACCCCTCCAGTGGATCTATCAAGGAATATATCAGACCGAAAGTTGATTTTACTCCGGAGAATTATGTATCAAAACAGGTGTTTTATACATCAAAAGATGGCACCAGAGTGCCTATGATCATCACATACAGAAAAGATTTGAAGATGAATGGCAACAATCCGTGCATTTTATACGGATATGGAGGCTTTAACATTAGCCTGACGCCATCATTCAGTATTGCCAATGCAGTATGGCTCGAACAAGGAGGCATTTACGCTGTTGCCAATCTTCGGGGTGGTGGAGAATATGGTAAGAAATGGCATGATGCAGGAACACAAATGCAAAAGCAGAATGTCTTTGATGATTTTATCGCAGCAGCCGAATATCTGATCACTGAGAAGATTACTTCACCCTCAACCCTGGCAATATCCGGTGGATCAAATGGTGGACTTTTGGTTGGCGCTTGTATGACACAAAGACCAGATTTATTTCAGGTGGCTTTGCCGGCTGTGGGCGTGCTCGACATGTTGCGCTATCACACGTTTACTGCTGGTGCAGGATGGGCTTATGATTACGGTACGGCAGAGCAAAGTCCTGAGATGTTTCAATATCTGAAATCTTACTCTCCAGTACATAATGTGAAGGAAGTAGAGTATCCTGCGACATTAGTCATGACTGCAGATCATGACGACAGAGTGGTGCCTGCGCATTCTTTTAAGTTTATCGCCGCCCTCCAGGACAAGCAGAAAGGGAGTCGTCCCGTCCTGATTCGCATTGACAAAAGTGCAGGACATGGAGCCGGAAAGCCTACTTCAAAAATTATTGATGAAGCGGCTGATAAATTTAGCTTTACATTATTTGCTATGGGAAAGACGTACCCGCATTCCACTTTTTAAAAATAATCGTTATGTTGCGAACTCAGGAATATGTTGAAAAAAATAAGGAGCAGTTTTTAGATAAGCTGTTTCAATTATTGAGAATCCCTTCCATTAGTGCAGACCCTGCCTATAGAAATGAGGTTGCCAGAACTGCAGATGAAGTTGCATCACAACTCAGATTAGCAGGCTGTCAATCTGTTACCGTTTTTAATACTGCCGGACACCCGATTGTTTTTGGAGAGCATATTATTGACCCTGCCCTTCCAACGGTACTGGTCTACGGTCATTATGATGTACAGCCTCCCGATCCATTGGATTTATGGGAAACACCACCTTTTGAACCCGTAATCCGAATAACAGAAACCCATCCCCAGGGTGCGATTTTTGCCCGGGGTTCATGCGATGACAAAGGACAGGCAATGATGCACGTGTATGCTTTTGAAGCCATGGTTGCAAGTGGAGAACTACCGTGTAATGTGAAGTTTATGATTGAAGGGGAAGAGGAAGTAGGATCTACAAACCTGGCTACTTTTTGCCAGGAAAACAAAGATAAGCTGTCATGCGACGTAGTTTTGATTTCAGATACTTCCGTCATTGCAAATGATATACCTTCCATTACGGTTGGGCTTCGCGGACTAAGTTATGTGGAGGTTGAGGTAACAGGACCAAACAAGGACCTTCACTCCGGAGTGTATGGAGGAGCGGTGGCTAATCCTGCCCAGGTTCTTTGTGATATGATCGCTTCCTTGAAAGATGACAAAAAACACATTTTGATCCCGGGTTTTTACGATGACGTTCTGGAAGTGTCCGCAGAGGAAAGAGAAGCAATGAACACGGCGCCCTTTAACAAGCAGAAATACATGGACGGACTTGGCGTCAATGCCACAATGGGAGAGGAAGGATTTACAGTCCTTGAACAAACCAGCATCCGTCCAACACTCGAAATCAACGGTATTTGGGGTGGTTATATCGGAGAAGGCGCAAAGACAGTCCTACCATCTAAAGCCTTTGCAAAGATCAGTATGCGACTGGTACCCAACCAGAAAAGTGATGTCATTACATCTTTGTTTGCCGAGCACTTTACTCGCATCGCCCCTCCAGGAGTTAAAGTGGAGGTGCGACCTCACCATGGCGGTGAGGCGGCTGTAACCCCTTCTGACACACCGGAATATCAGGCGGCTGCCGGAGCAATGCAAAAGTCCTATGGAAAAACACCGATTCCGGTACGGGGAGGAGGAAGTATTCCGATTGTTGCTCTATTCGAAAAAGTATTGCAGGTGAAAACCGTGCTGATGGGTTTTGGACTGGATTCTGACGACATCCATTCACCTAATGAACATTATGGTGTATTTAATTTTTATAAAGGCATTGAAACCATACCCTATTTTTACGAGGAATATGCCAGACTAAAAAAGTAATTCGTCCATATTACGTCAATTTTCAAATCACTTAAAACACACAATTATGAAATTTTTTGGATTGTTTGCCAGTATGTTTCTCTTCTTTTCGTCATTGAGTCTAGCCCAGAATTTGTCGGGCCCAAAAGACAGTATTTCTTACGCTACCGGTTTGTTTCTTGCGGACAATCTGGTTAAGATGGGATTATCAGACCTGGATAACCAATTGATGGCGAAAGCGATGGATGACCTGATTCAAAAAAAGACATTAAAAATTGAAAAAGCAAAAGCAGAAATGATGTTTTCAGATTACATGAGTCAAATGAAGTCCAAAGAGGCTGAAACAAAGTCTAAGGCAGGAATGGAGTTTCTTGCAGCAAACAAGAAAAAGCCGGGTGTGCAAACCACAGCCACCGGTCTCCAGTATGAAATTATCACGAAAGGTTCGGGTGGTGCCAAGCCCAAAGCGACAGACAAGGTGAAGGTACACTATCATGGTACATTGATCGATGGTACTGTATTCGATAGTTCTGTTGAACGCGGTGAACCCATTTCGTTTGGATTGAATCAGGTGATTAAAGGCTGGACTGAAGGCCTGCAATTGATGGAGATCGGGGATAAGTTCCGTTTTTTCCTTCCCTATGATCTGGCTTATGGCGAAAGAGGCGCAGGACCAGTGATTGGCCCGTATTCAACTTTGATTTTTGAAGTTGAATTGCTGGGAATCAACGAGTAGTGACCTTTTTTTTTCGTAGAACGATGCTGATCGCCAGTGCACATAGATATAATTTCTGTTATACCTGAACTTTTAGAGGGGCCTTTTTCACACTCAATGTTGAAAAGGGCCGCTCTGAAAGGCTTATTCTCAGTTTCTGTTGTCTCACTGCGGCCCTATGGTCTGGGCCCT
>JAJTEZ010000081.1 GCA_021298335.1 Saprospiraceae bacterium
TACAAATTCCCAATTAAAAGGTAGGGCTCACCCCAGCCGGATTTTAGCTTAGCTGCATCGAGAGCAATCTTTCGCGCACGCGGATAGTTCTTAAGATCTCGATAGTAAATTTTTGCAATCAGCAGCAAAAATTTTGCCTTCTGCTCATTGTCGGAGGCATTCTCCACACACTGCATGTAAGCATCGACAGCCCGTGAATAATTTCCTTTGCCGTACTCGTCATTTCCCAATGCAGCACAACTGAGTGGAGGGGGTGCGACATAACATTTTTCATCCTTTGCCTTCTTTACCTCCAAAAACGCAGGGTCTGTTGCAAGACAAGCACCTCTGGTCATGCGGGCAAAAGCCAGATTAATGATTTCACAACTATCAGGAAACTGCCTGAATAGTGAAAAGTACTTGTTTTTGTAGTAATCACAACCATAAAAGCCGTCAATACCCTCCAGATTTTCGAGTACAGCGGGTGCATAATCCTCCACCTGTGCCCATGCTTCACATAACTTCCCCTTGCATGTGGATTTACCATTCACGATAGAATTTAGTATCCGGGAAGCATACAGCTGGCCAGTTTTACTATCCAGCTTGCCTTCCTGCATCAAATCGACAAGCAAGCGCGTAAATGGATTGATGACAAAATAATCAGCCTGGTTGCCTTTTACATCCATATGACTGGCAAAAAGACGAAATATTGAGTCTTTGGAAAGGTATTCAGGGTAGTAGTAGTAGTAATCAAATGCCTTGATGCCATTGATATACGCTTCGTCGCCAAAACACTCTTTCTTTTTGTCGTAGATAGACATGATGGTGTCCACGTATCTGCGTTTCAGTTCAACATCTGAGGCTTGCTGATAAAAGTGTCTGTAGATCGAGGCACCGTCCTCAAAATGGTACTTAACTTTGCCGTTTGAGGCTGGCGCCAGCGCATATGCTACTTTCCAATGCTGAAGAGCAACTTCAAAGCTGGAAGTTTTTAAAAAGTCCTTATAGAGTACAAAGGCCGTTTCTGCTTTTTCTCTGTCGGCACCGGATAAGTCGGCAAGTCCCCGACAAGGGGATAACGGCGCCTGCTTATCCGTTGTTGTGTCCTGCGTTGGGTTATCTGTAACCGTAGGCAGACTTGTCAATGGGTCATTGGTTGCCTTCGGTGTACAAGCTCCAATCAGGAACGCAAATAAGACAGGAAATACTCCTTTCATCAGAAAATGGAATTAACTGTAAATTTACTTAAACCTAAGCCTGACAGTCTCGCCAATCCAACAACCCACAGTTGCAGAACCACCCTCAGATAAACCACGCATAAATCCCTCGCTTTTTTCAGGCAGAGATCCATAATAGCTGGATATTCTTTGACCAGCTTCTCCAGCAACGCTATCATCAATGGATTTTGCATAGCTATACTTGTCAATTGCAGCCAGAATAGCCAGTCGCTGATTCCACGCATCGCCGCAGGACCGGGCTGTTTTTCCATACATATCTCCAATCAGCATGTATGGTCTTCCCCAGCCTGGGTTCAGACGAGCAGCTTCCAGTGCAGTCGACCTTGCCTGGCTGTATTGATTCAATTTTCTAAATTCAATCGAAGCGATTGCAAACACCATCGTGGCCTTTTTTGCATTGTCTGTTTCCTCCTTGATGGCTACCCGATACTTGCTGATCGCTTCCTGGAACCTACCGGCATCGTAGGCTGCTTTTGCAGCAGCTGCAGGGTTATTTGCTTCAAATTCTGCCTGAAGGCGGGCATTTTCTTCGGTAGCAAATTTTTTCCATTCCTCAGATAGCCGAATGATTACTGAATCACTTTCAGGACATCCCTGTTGCTTCAATGTAGCCAGAACTCGTTTCAATGTTTGTCCGTCCTCAGGATTCTCTTCGTATTCAGGCAACAATTTATTCA
This sequence comes from Saprospiraceae bacterium, assembly GCA_021298335.1. Taxonomy (GTDB): domain Bacteria; phylum Bacteroidota; class Bacteroidia; order Chitinophagales; family Saprospiraceae; genus OLB9. Next base: position 1,895 of record JAJTEZ010000081.1, read on the forward strand.
TAAAATACTGACAATCAAATATCTCTTTCTCGATTTCGGCGATCTTCCCATCCATGGCAGCCTGTGCTTGCTGGTATCCCTCAGATAGCTTTTCGTTGTTGGCAATGTTGTATTCGGCAATCTGATTCAATTGCTGATATATTTCAACAACCTTTTGCTTTGGCATCCGGCCCTGCTTGTATTCCCACACCATGATATTGGCGTATGGGTCAAAGATGATATATTCCGCATTGTCACCGGCAAACTGAATACACTGATTCAAGGCAAGCATATTTTCTTCATATGGCGAGTTCAGCGTATAAAACATGTCATATGCTTTTCTGCCATATAAAAAACCTATTTTCAGTTTGTATTCTGCCTCTGTATTATTTTTGGTCGTGATACTTTTTGATTGAAAACACTGAATTGCCTGATCGTACAAGCTGACAATCATGGCTTTGTATTCCGCCTTTTGTTTTTCATCTGTCGCTGTTGACAAAAGATGCTTATAAATTGAAATTCCGTCTGTGTAATGATATTCACGTTTTCCATCGGCAGCTGGGGCCAACTTGAACGCAGTTTTCCAGTTTTCAAAGGCTAAGGCATAATCATTGGACTTCAAAGCCTGGCGATAGATGGAATGGGCGTTTTCAGCATCTGACTGAAACGGTTTACCCACCCAATTATCACATTGAGAAATCCCGGTAGAAGGCCATAAAATATAAACCAAAAAAAACGAAAGAATACTTCCAGTGAATTGCATAATAAAAGGTGTTTTGAAATGAACTGATCAATTGTATTTTCTTTTTAAGAACCACTCATCATCGTTAAATGTTACGCCAAACAAGATTTTAACAAAATATTCTGAAACATCTGTCTGTAGTCCACGCTTACCTGCAACCAGACCCGTATTGATGTGCGAAATTTTCCTCTGGTATACAAAAGGCATACCGAAACCCAAAGTAACACCCATTGATGATAAAGGTTGATCTTTCACAGTCCGGGAATCTTCTTCGTAATAGAGTCCGTACCTGTAGTACAGCCTATCAAAAAAGCTGTCGTATGATTTATAATCAGGGCGGTAATACCCCCCGGCACTGTACCGAAACGAATTTCTCAGGCTGCCCTTCACTTCACCTGAGGCTTCATTGTAGTAGGTAGACCAGAGTGCTGAACTCACGTTGATACCCCAGGCAACCTTTTCACCAGAATAATAGGTCACTCCTGTACCCCACTCCAACGGCAACTGCCCCCGGCCAGATATATCCTGTACAATGCGAATGGTATCTACATTGACAAGACCACCGGGAAGGCGTTGTTCGAGCCTGTGGTTAATATTGTAATTGGTTGAGAATGAAGTGGAATTATTCAGATAAAATCCAGCTGAGATTCGCTTTGCCGGAGTAATCCTGTTTTTCTCAATTTCTTTTTTATTCAAAATATCCGAATAAATCAATCCCGCACTCCACAAAAATCCCCTCATGTTATAATTGCTGGAGTAATAATCACTATATGCAAAGCCTGAGCTAGGAAAAATCACATTGTTGTCGTATTTCAAATTTCCGAGAAGAAAGCCCAGATTGATGCCTGCACTCAGATTTTTCCACCGGGCAGCACTGCTCCACATGAGTTTATATGAACCTCCTGTTCCTACATAATTACGGGTAAAAGGACCGCTCACTCCAGTCGAATCGGCCAGTGCGACGTTGTAGCTTACATTAGAATGCGGCTTCAGAGTGACAGCCATAGCAAATTTATAATTCTTTTTTATGCCGTCATAAATTTCATTTATCGGGTTGCGTAACGGGAAAGCGAGCGAAATATAATCGAGATTTCCACTCCAGAAAGAAGAAGTATTTCTGGAATCACTCAATTGAGTATACTTCCCAAATACACCAACATCAAACGCAGTCGCATTTAAGGTAGCCAGGCTGGCAGGATTAACTATATTTATATGGTAGCCGTCAAGGTATGAGGCTCCCAGCCCTCCCATCAGCCGCGAATGCATAAAATTGCCATCTGTCATCTCGCCAATACCAAAACGTGAGAAAGGACTATTGTCGCTTTGCTGCGCCAGGATCGTCGCACAACCAGATACGAGAAAGAAGACAAAACCAGCAATTTTGTTAATCATTATACCGTATTATTTCATTAACTCCGAAAAGGACCAGGTTAGGATCTGCAAATATCTGATTATTTGTGAACTTTTCAAAAAAATGTACATCTCCCCCTGTGAAAACTACCTGCATATTTTCACATTGATCCTGAGCAAGTTGAATCCAGGATTGTATTTCCAGCATTGACCCGCGCACTGCCCCGTTTTGCATGGCAGTTACAGTAGAGTCACCAAATGCTTTTTGAGGCATGTCTGCTTTCACCAAAGGCAGCCGTGCCGTAAATGCAGGGAAGGAACGAAGTCTCATTTCGATCCCCGGCGATATGTTCCCACCTAAAAATTTTCCCGATGCTGAGACACGATCTATTGTAATGCAAGTCCCCATATCGATGACCAACAAAGCAGTATCTGGAAAAAGGCTCTTGGCGCCAATTGCGGCTGCAATCCTGTCCTTTCCAAGTGAGCTATTTGGAAAATACTCAATCTCCAGTGGTATCGGAATATGCTCCGTGTATTGTTGTATCGGCATTGAAGGTATCCAGGTAGACAGCCAGTCTTCTGCATAGTTTCTTGTAGCCAAATACATCGCTTTCTTGATCGGATAACGTTTGATTGTAGTTAAAAATACGTCTGAGGGTTGATTTTCAAAGTGACCAGAACCAGTGAGTTGATTCCCGTCGAATACTCCCCACTTTATCCGGGTATTACCAAAATCCAGGGCCAGCTGCATCAGTGAAGAAAATGTCGGATACCTGTACACACCATCGCTATCTGGTGCTGATTGCAAGAATCAATACTAAGCTGATCTTTGATGGAACCCCCAGGTTGAATTACAGCTGTAATCCCTTGTTCTGCAGCCACTTCTACACAGTCGGGAAAAGGAAAAAATGCATCTGATGCCATCACTGCGCCGTGCAGGTCAAAACCCATTTTCAACGCTTTATCCACGGCCTGATGACACGCATCGATCCGGGAGGTCTGACCGCATCCCATACCCAGTAACTGTCTGTTTTTTACGAGAGCGATTGTGTTTGACTTCAAGTGTTTGGCACATTTTTCCGCAAACAGTAAATCCTGCCACTCCCTGGTATCGGGTTCACGAGTAGTGACAATGTTCCCTGAGTTTATTGCAGAACAAACTGCATCTCTCTCCTGCACAGCCACCCCATTTAGCACTGAGCGTACATTTCGGGATTGAAATTCAAAGTGATTTAATTTTAAAATTGTGCGCTTAGCTTTCGACTGAAGGATACTGAGGGCTTCATCCGAAAACGATGGAGCAATCAGAACCTCATAAAATATTTGATCTATCTCAGCAGCAGTTGCTGAATCAATCTCTGAATTACATATAATAATACCGCCGAATGCAGAAACAGGATCGGATTTCAGTGCAGCACTCCACGCTCCTAACACAGAATCATTAGAAGCAATACCACATGGATTTGTATGCTTTATGATGGCAACCGTTGGGCCCTCCAGCAGAAAATCAGCCATCAATCTGATCGCGGCATCGATATCTACAAGATTATTGTATGAAAGTTCTTTGCCAGAAACCTGATGGAACACTTTAGAAAGATCGCCGAAAAAAGTTGCCTTCTGGTGCGGATTTTCACCATACCGAAGGCTTTGTGCCTGAAAAACACTTTCCTGGTAAACATTTTCTGCTTGTGAAGCTGAGGCCATCCAGGAAAAAATGGAATGATCGTAATGGGAAGAAAGGCAAAAAGCTTCTGCAGCAAGCAGCTTTCTATCGTCTATAGAAGTAAGGCCTTTCTTTTCGCGCAGCAATGTGAGAAGAAAACTATATTGTCCTTTTGAAGGAATAATCATAACGTCCCCAAAGTTCTTAGCAGCGGCGCGAATCAATGATATTCCACCAATATCGATTTTTTCAATGATTGCCTTTTCATCCGTTGTACTTGCTACAGTTGCTTCAAACGGATACAAATCAACAATGACAAGATCAAAGGTAGGAATAGAATATTCCTCTAACTGACGTAAATGTTCTTCATTTCGTATTGCAAGGATCCCTCCAAATACTTTGGGATGAAGCGTTTTTACCCTGCCATCCAGAATCGAAGGATAGCCTGTTACATCCTCAACCTTCTCAACAGGAATACCGAGCTGGTGAATGAAATCCCACGTTCCTCCTGTAGAATATATTTTTATGTGTAATGAGTGTAGTTCCTTTACGATTTCGTCAAGTCCTGCTTTATCGTAAACAGAAATCAGTGCAGACTTTAATTGAATATCCATAGGTTCGACAGGATAATGGTCTTTTGAAATAATTATTATTCTCTGAAAATGAACTAAAAGCTTTTGTAAACAAAAAATGGGAAGCAATGCCTCCCATTTTTGAATACTATTTCTTTAGATTAATACTCCCACAAATCATGCTCAAAATTGAGCAATTCATTTTTGATTTTCTCAGAATACATCAACATATCTACAGGAGAATTATCTGTTGGATCTTCTGGATTTGGCACAAAAAAGTCCTTCAAACGATAATCCAGTACATTGGATCTTTTATAAATGTATGAAGTGTATCTTCTTTGGTCAAACACGCTTGCCCAGGTAGAAGGCGCATTATCATTATCATCGATGAATATGCGTTCATGGGACATAGGTTCACGTGTCTCAGGATAATAAATCCAAAAGATCGGAGCTGGTGGTATACCTGCATCCTTATTTTTTGGACTCTGATAAATAGGAGCAATACCCAACAAACGGACATCCTTTACAGATCTCTGTTTGTCAAAATAATGAATCTCTGTTAAGCGATACTGATAAATATCTTCCCAGTTGATTTCATTCTTCGCGATAACAGCCTTATTTTCATAAGTGTCTGGGTCAAACGTGAAGGTGGTATCAAATGTCACCATCTTAGCTTCAATCTCAGAAGCGCTCAATGGATTAGTGAAATTCTCATCACTAAATGCTTTTATCTTTCCTTCATTAATCATGTTTCGAAGGGATGAAAACAAATTCAATTCCTGACTTCTAAAGAAGAGATTCAGCTTTTCACGAGTTTCGACTACTCGCTGAATTCTTTTTTCCCAGGCAATGTCACCTTCTTCAATAGGCTGCATTGGCATGATTCTCTGGTCAGGAATCAGATTTTTCTTCACAAGCCCGTTCAGATATTTATCTGATTCGAGTTCAGAAGATTCATTCAATTCATTTTGTGGTTGTCCTTGCGACCAGGAGGTCACTGGGATAAGTACAACTGTACAAATGAAAAATCCAAGACTTAAAAGAAAAGATTTCATAGGAAACTAATTATCTGTTTTATTGAATATCAAACACCAGCTGTCCCAGGTTTCTGTCAGCTATATCTCCCGGACACTTACACTTGATATCCTGAAATACATACTTATCACCAGGTACTGCTTTCGCCTTCAAGGAAGCTGCACCACCTTCAAAACGCGCTCCTCTGTTGGGCTGAGTCTCAGGATCCTGACGCTTAGCCACACGCACAAGAGTAAACCCTGCGAGGTTACATCTTGCGTCAAAGTCAAAGTTTTCGAGCATAGGTATCAAGGCCTCGTGTACTTTAAACGTACCATTTCCGATACGACCTCCCCTTTCTTTTCCACCTAAGAGTGGTGTAGGGTCAGGAATTCTCTTCACACGAAACTCTTTACTGCCGTTCATACCCGGAGCACTTACATTGATTTTTGCAATCCCTTGTCTTTCCACGCGGACTGTATACGTTCCGTCAGCATTTCTGCTAATGTTTCCACCGTCCATGGAAACTTTAATCTGGGCAGAGGCAACACCTGCAGCAGAAACTTCTACGGGATTGTCTACACCGATGTAGAATACATTCATTTTTGAAGCTGAGATAGTTACAGAACGTTCTCCGACCTCATACTCAAATGTTTGTTTGTAGGTATCAGTCTTACCTGTTACAGGGTTAGTAACACTAGCTACAGCATCGTATTTCTTTGTACCCAGTTCGCTTGCTGTTTGAGACCAGGATCCTGCACCTTCATCATTCAAAGGCAGGTTTGCACCATTTACACTAATTCTGATCCCTGTATTACTTGTTTTATCAGCTGCAGCCGATAGGAATACTTCAGTTTCAAATTTGTCGCCCTTAATTACATAAGACTTCTTGGGAGCAGAAACTACTCTAAACTTGTTCAGGATCACTTCACTTGTCAAACCAACTTTTCCTGCAAGATAGTTTAGCACTGCCGCTTCAGAAGACTTGATGTCGTTGACAAACTTAGAAAAGATCGGCATACAAGCACCGAGTGGCATGTGACCGAATGTGAAGTCAGCCCAATTTTTCTTAGGGTTAGCGGATTTTTTCCATGATTCCTCATCAATATTGATTGGAATTTTAGAAGCAAAATCATCTCTGTCCGGACCCTCGTCGACTAACTGAAGGTATTTGTCACGGATTTCCAACATCTTCGCCTTCAATTCTTCTCCTTTTCCCGCATCTACAAGCAAACGGGTTGTGGCGTCATAATCTCTCTTGCCTTTCAGTTCTTTCACACCGAAAGCATCCACATAATCACCATCATCATGTTTTTTGTTACGGTCACCGGCTTCATCCACTACTGCATCTATCACAGTTTGAATGTAATCTGATCCCTCCTTGGAAATCTGACCTACTACGTCTACCCTTTCCGCGTATTTCGCGAGGTTTGCAGATTTTTTTGCACTATCCTTAATACTTTGAGGCAGATCTTTGTTTGCAGCATCCAACGCGTCATTTGCCTTCATCAAACCTTTATTCACCATATCAAAGGCGTTAAAGATTTCAGCAGATACGTTAAGAGCCAGCAGGGCGGTCAGTACGAGATACATTACGTTAATCATCAACTGCCGCGGTTCCTTAGGTATTGACATCTTACTTTTTTTTAACGATTAAAAAATAATACTCAGGTATCAATTACCCTTTTACGTTATATGCAGACAGAATGTTGCCATAAACTGCATTGAGAGATGTCAGGTTTTTGCTCAAACTTGCCATTTGTGCCTGATACTGCTTTGTATCCTCAACAGAAGCCGTCAATGAAGACATTGCATCGGTCATTTGAGAATAGAAGCTATTCATTGCCTTCATTTGGTCATTGGTTTGAGAAAAATCCACTTCCTGCAATGCTTTCAGTGATCCCAGACTTTTAGCCATTGCCTGCAATTCTGTTAGCATACCTCCAAGTTGGTTTTCAACAGCATCAGCATTCAATGGTCTCATGCCTCCCTTTTG
>JAJTEZ010000082.1 GCA_021298335.1 Saprospiraceae bacterium
AAAACATGGCCTTGTATGAGCAAGCAGCCGGCTGGACTGGCCTGGTCAATGGGTTTTACAATATAGTGACGTTTCTGTCTGCATTTGCCCTGGTGTGGCTGGCAAAGAAACTAAGCGCAAGGTATGTCCATGCGATCTGCCTTGCCATGGCAGCACTGGCATTATGGATTATGCCGGGTATTGAAAATAAATACCTTTTGTTTGCCCCGATGGTCGGTTTTGGGATTGCCTGGGCCAGTATGATGGGTATTCCTTATATCATGGTGGCCAGCAGCATTCCAGCTACAAAAAATGGAGTGTACATGGGCATTGTCAATATGATGATCGTGATTCCGATGATCATTCAGACGCTAAGTTTTGGATATATATACAAACACGTGCTGGGAAGTGACCCCGCCAATGCCCTGTATTTTGCAGGTGTATTTCTGGCAATCGCAGCATTGCTGACCCTGCGCGTGCGGAGTCAGGAGATTGAAATAGAATAGCCTTTATTTATCCATACCTTCCTGAGGCATCAGCCGTGGAAAAATATTGTTTTCCTGATTGGCATCAGCCAACCTCTGGGACGCATCTATTTCGATTTTCTCAATCTCAGATAGTGAAGTATCTATGTCCAGACCGTATGTCGGGTGAGTCCAGGCCCAGTCTTCTTCTACCTGAAAACGTTCAAAAAACCGGTCGCCCTTCTTCTCTCCACGCATGACATCGAGCGGAATGTAAAACCGTTTTATTTTGCCATCTTTTGTGGTGACTGTGACATCCAGAGGCATGGGCATTTTTCCGATCCGGCGTAGCACCAGGGTTTTGCCATTCATGCCCTCCACCTCGTAATCAATCAGGTGCGTGGAATGGACGAAATACTCCTTAAACCAATCCAGTTCAAGTCCACTTTGTTTTTCCATAACCCGAATAAAATCATTGGCGTTGGGGTGCCGAAATTTCCAGGTTTGAAAATATCGCAACATACCCTGGTCGAATGCCTGTTCCCCCATGACATATCTCAACTGCTCCAGCAATACTTCGCCTTTTGTGTAGGATGCAACTCCGTATGCTGCGTTGGTCTGAAAATGATCGGCATGTGTAATCAATGCCTCCTCAGCGCCACTCAGGGCAAAGTTGACATAACCGCGCACTTCTTCCAGATGAGGATTTTCTGCCGGAGTTCCGGGAATCAGTTTTTTCAACATCAGAAAATTCATGACCTCATTACTGGCATAAGAAGTGAAGCCCTCATCCATCCAGTGGTATAATGCCTCATTGCTTCCTAATACCATTTGATACCAACTGTGCATTAATTCGTGAACGGCCACACCCACCAGACTGGTCAGGCTTCTTTCTCCTGTAATCAACGTCGCCATAGGGTATTCCATGCCCCCATCACCACCCTGGATGAATGAATATTCTTTAAAGGGGTATTTGCCGTATTTCGCATTGATAAAATGGAAGGCCTCATCCATGATCACCGGAAGCTTTTCCCAGTTTTCAGTCGTCTTTTCTCCCGGCTGAAAAAAACAACGGATGGTGATCCCATCCTGAGACTGGTGAGCGATTTGTTTGTAATCAGGATCAGCAGCCCACACAAAGTCGTGTACTTTTTCTGCTGTAAAGTGCCAAGTCAGTTTTTCAGGCCTGGACACTGGTTCAGGTGAGTACCCATAGCCTGTTTCTGCCTTATTCTGCAGTTCGCCGGTCGCAGCTACGACATAATTGGATGGCAATGTAATTTTGACATCAAAATTGCCCCAGATGCCATAAAATTCGCGAGCAACATAAGGATTGGCATGCCAGCCCTGTTCGTCGTAATTACAGAGCTTTGGGTACCATTGTGCCATAGAATATTCGATGCCTTCGCGATTGAATCTTCCCGAACGCCTGATTTGCAGGGGAACCTGACCTTCAAATTCCATGTCAAGTACTACTTTGGATCCCGGCAGTATCGGTTGTTCGAGGGCTACTTCGAGAATGGTGCCCTCAACCTTGAAGTCCTGCTTTTTGCCATTTAACCGCAGTGAGGAGACCTCCAGATAGCCCTGCTCATTCTTTTTCAATTTGACGATGCGGTCCTTTACACGGGGGTCCGGATCCACAATCATGCGGGATCTGACATCCATCGAACTATTGGGCTGGAATGCGTTAAAATACAAATGGTAATACAGCCGAAATAAGGTGTCCGGACTTTGATTCCACAACGTCAGCTTTTGGTCACCTTCAAACTGATGCTGTTTCATATTGAAATCGATATCCATCTGATAATCTGCAGCCATTTGCCATCGACCCGTCTGGGCAGATGCGATGGTCCAGCCAAAACACAACACAAATAAAGCTGTTATATAATTCATATAATATTGTTTTATAGAGATATACATATAAATTTAATCTGTAATTTTACCTATTAAAACCGATTGCCAGGATGGCCACTGGTACTTTTTCGAAGCCACGCTGACAAAGATGAGGGACATCAGCCAGAAAGCGACCAGCATTAGCCAGGCATCTGCTTTTCCGGCAAGAAAGAGGGCGTCAGTCTGTAATACACTGCCTTCATAATTGACAATCACAGCCCCGAAAAAATTTGTCGCAGCATGCACGCCAAGAGACAATTCGAGTCCCTGATCCTGCACGGCCAGATATGCCAAAAACACGCCAGCACTGATGTAAAACAACAACATTGGCAGCCAGCCATATTCCTGAATTTCCGGATTTGCAATATGCATCAAGCCAAAGGCAAGGCTGCTGATTACCACAGGTACCCATTTTTTTGAACTGATAATGGCCAGGCCATGCATCAGGTATCCCCGGAAAAATAGTTCTTCAAAACTTGTCTGAACAGGAAGAAGCACAAGACTGATCAGCAACAGCAATGGAAAAGAGGCCGAATCGAAACCAATGGAATAGCTGCCGCCCGTACCCAACCAGGCCAGCAATTCTAAACAAACATTCAGAACCAACCAAAATCCAAAGGCAAGAAATATACGGCTATACCTGATCTCCACACTCGCTGTCATCACTTGCTTGAATGACCGCTGGTGTACAGCTCTGACGACAAACCAAAGACCAAGCATGGCAGCCACAAACATGAGTAACAGCAGCGTAAATCCGGTATTATTATCTATGCCGTAATCGGAAAACTGAAAATTTTGCATAAATCCAGGGTCGGAAACCGGAGCGCCCTTCATCAAAAGTACAGCTGAAAGCGGAATCTGCCCCAGCATGTAGCAGGTCAGGATGATCAGGATTCCCAGCACATACCGGACCAGCGAATGATTGCCTGACGGAGATCTGCGTAAAAATTGCATAGGTACTGTTTTCGCCCAAATATACGGAAAAGTATCCTTACCTGATTTTTTTGTCATAGCAGTAAAAAGGACCCGGAATCATTCGAAAGAAGCAATAGCCCGATGCCCGCCTGTAGCCCATGCTGCGATACATGGCATTGGAGGAGGGGTTGAGGCTGTAGGCATCCAAACGAATGGTATTGGCACCACACTCTGTGGCTTTTTCTTCTGCGTAAAGCATCATTTGCCTGCCAAATCCCTTGCCTTGCCCGTGAGGATGTACTGCCAGCCGGTGTACAACAAGGGCCAATTTCCCATACGCATTCCAGGCTACTTTTCGATATTGTACATCCTGCTTGAAGTCGAGCGTGATGGTGGCCACGATCTTGCCTCCAACTACCCCAACATAGCATGACTGATGGTCAATGTCTTTCTGGATATGCTCAGCCAGGGGGTACGTGTAATGCCACTGCCCGATCCCTTCAGCCAGCATCGCATCTGTGACCGATACAAAAAGCTGAGCCAACTCTTGCACATCGGCATCTCCTGCCTGTCGAATCAACATGTCCTGTGCTTGCAATTCAATGGATACTTGGTTATCTTTGCGCAAAGTTACAATCATGAACCCTAACCAGACAACTTTTCCTGTACTCCTTTTTATGGCGGTGGCGGCTATTGCCCGAATCGTCCCTCACATGCCAAATTTTGCTCCAGTAGAAGGGCTGACACTATTTGGTGCGGCTTATCTGAAACGGAAGGAGCTGGCTGCTATTTTACCCATCGTCTTGCTTTATTTGACAGATCTTGTCATCAATAATACTATCATGAGGCCCTTTTATCCGGAATCGAAAGGATTTATCTGGTTTTCCAATTACATGATTTATTCTTGGTCGGCTATGATTCTGATTGCAATTTTAGGTGCATTTACACTCCAAAAAATCTCATTTCACCGAATTGTAGGAGCTACTTTAGGAGCATCGATCATCTTTTTTCTTGTCAGCAATTTTGGCGTTTGGCTTCATGCAACCTCATTTTACACAAAAGATTTTGCAGGCCTGATGACATGCTATATTGCTGCCGTCCCATTCTTCAAAACCTCATTGATAAGTTCATTCCTGTTTATAGCCATACTTTTTGGAGGATATGAAATATTTTTACGGCTTGTGGTCAGAAATGCAGCAGCAAAGCACTGACAACTCAGAGGAAGCCCTGGTTGAGGGCAGAGATTATTATCTTGAGCATGGCAAATACGTCTTTACCGAAGCATACCACAAAATGAGGGGAATTTGTTGTGGAAGCAGGTGCCGGCATTGTCCTTTCAATCATGAGAATGTACCCAAATAACGCTTCCCCCGGAAGGCAGTATCTGGTATTACTGGCGATCCTGCTATTATGTTCTTGTGTAAAACAGGAAGAACTGGGCGGTTTTCAACGTATTCCTGTTGCAACTGCGGACGATTTCTATAGCTTGGATGTGGAAAAGGATGGTTCGTTTACGGCCATCGGGGGATACGTGTGGCATCGCGGAATCGTTGCTGAGGGCAATGCACAATCTTTGGTATGCACGGTGGATTCATTTTGTAACAAGGGGCAGTTTGATCTGCTTCGAAGCCGGAAAAATTTGCTCATCAGCGTGGGCACAGACGGATATTTTTTTTCAAAACCTTCTGGACGAAAATCATGGACCTTTCACCGTCTTTCGCACTGGGACATCCTTCACCACATCATTGAAACTCCAGATGGCTATCTCGCTTCCGGCGGAAAATCTTACGAGAAGGGCTACATTTTCCTGATCAATCCTTCATTTTCCATTGATACCGTCCTGTATTTTGGCCATGAAATTTCGGAGGTGATACCGGTCAGTAAAAATACATTCCTGTCGTTAGGTTGGGGCACTTTACAAATCAGCACTGACAAGGGTCATCACTGGCAGAGGCTGGAACTGAGCGGCGACTTTTTTGCGTCAGGCCATTTCCAGGATTCGCTGCAGGGCATTGTCATTGGCTATAATGGGCATACGTACCATACTCGAGATGGTTCTTTGTCCTGGACAAAGAACAGGGTGGCCGGGAGCGGATTTGATTCCTTCAGGAAAATCAGAAATACAGCAATACATGAATGGTGGATCACGGGCACCAAAGGAAGGTTGTGGCATTCCACCGATAACGGCAGAAGCTGGAGGTTGTCACAACTGCCTGTAAAATCAGATTTGTATGACATTGCAACCCTGAACGATGGGCGTTATCTGGTTTGTGGCAGTGAAGGACTGCTGGCCATTATCACACGGTGAACCGATTGCCTTGAATTTTGTTTGGTTCAAAAAATTCCAATATGCGCTTTTTTCTCTTTTTTGCATGGACACTTGTATTTACAGGCTGTCGGGCAAACACCCCAACTGCTTCGGTGGCACAAGACCCCGGTACGAGTCTGACTCCACAACCTTCAGCCGTAGAACAGGTAGGCCTGAAAAAAGCCTATTTTGCCAGTGGTTGTTTTTGGTGCGTGGAGGCCATCTACGAATCTGTCATTGGCGTCAGAGAAGTGTTTTCAGGTTATGCCGGCGGGTCGAAGGAGGACGCAAGCTATGATAAAGTGAGTGCAGGAGTTACGGATCATGCGGAAACAGTGATGGTGGAATATGATCCAAATATCGTCAGCTACGCACAACTGGTGGACGTGTTTTTTGACAGCCATGATCCTACAACGGCTGATCAGCAAGGTCCGGACAGAGGTCGCCAATACAGGTCAGCCATCTTTTACACGTCTGAAGCTGAGAAGCAAATTGCGATGGCTGCCATTGATAAAATCAATCAAACCAAGGTTTACGCAGATCCTGTGGTGACAGAAGTATCGCCTTTTCAAGGATTTTATGCTGCTGAGGAATACCACCAGGATTTTGAAAGACGCAACCCCAATCAAGGATATGTGCGAGCAGTATCTATTCCCCGTCTGAAAAAATTCCAGAAAAAAAGGCCAGAACTGCTCAAGGGAAACAAGCACTGATGTAATTCCCTAGTCTGCTGTGATGGTTCCGTCACATTCGCCAAATCCAATGCGGACTCCCTCTTTGCTGCACCAGCCCCGTATCCTGACAGTATCGCCATTCTGGATGAAGGTGCGCTGAGTGCCATTGGGCATTTGAACAGGCTTCGTACCTTTCCAGCAAATTTCGAGCATCGACCCATACGAATCGGGAGTCGGACCACTGATTGTGCCGGAAGCCATGATGTCTCCCGTGCGGACATTGCATCCATTGACAGTATGATGGGCCAGTTGCTGGCACATATTCCAGTACATGTATTTAAAATTGGAGGCAGAAACTGGCTTACTGGCGCCATCTGCGTCAATGATTTCGACGGATAGATGAATGTCATAGTTCTTTTTTCCATCGGCTGCCAGGTAAGGCAACACCTCGGGGCTTTGACCCGGACCTGCTACCCGAAACGGTTCTATCGCCTCCAGAGTCACGACCCAGGGTGATATAGTAGAGGCAAAGTTCTTGGCAAGAAATGGTCCCAGAGGCACATACTCCCATTTCTGAATGTCCCGGGCAGACCAGTCATTAAACAACATCAGACCAAAAATATGTTCTTCGGCATTTTGTACCGGAATGGTCTGACCCAGTTTGGTTCCTGTACCGATCACAAACGCCATTTCAAGTTCAAAGTCCAGTTGCTTTGACGGACCAAATACTGGCCTGTCCGCCCCGTCAGGCATCGTCTGCCCATTTGGACGTCTGATAGGCGTGCCAGACATGACGATGGAAGATGAACGGCCGTGGTACCCTACTGGAAGGTGCAGCCAGTTGGGCAGTAAAGCATTGGCAGGATCTCTGAACATCGTACCAACATTCGTAGCATGTTCGCGGCTGCTGTAAAAATCAGTATAATCACCTATGTCTATCGGAAGCCGTAGTTTCACATCATCAGCAGGTAGGAAAATATCCGTTTCCTTATATATGTCATTATCCAATATACCTCCTTTAGCCAACGCAGCTTGAATTTGTTCTCTGGCTGGCACAGTCACGCCTTTGCCTAACGCCATGAACGCATTCAATGATGGCTGTAAAAAAATTTCTCCGGGTAAATCAAGCCCATCAAATAATGGCGTTGCCATACACTGGTTTAAATCCACAATGACATCACCGATTCTTGTGCAAACTGCCGTGTAGCCTTTTCTTTCCAGAACGCCAAAAGGGATGTTCCAGATGGTAAAATCACTTCCTTCCGGAACAAACAAAAAACTTTCCATATTTTTCATAAGAGTAATCAATAATTTTCATCCAGCGTCCCGTTCAAAAACAAGGCATTGGAAAAGAGAAGGAGGCCACGGTCCCAAAAACATCTAAACAATGGATTGTCTACCATAAATATTGCCTGGCCATTCCCATACGCCTTTGCTGCAAAAGAAACCGATCCTGACAGTTTTCCCTTCAACCCATTTCCGATAAACCCAAAGCTCCGGTAATTCTGTGGCACATGCAGCACGTTCCACGCTCCTTTTTGTAATGCGTACGCTGCTGAAGATGTCTTTAAACTGAAATACGACTTACCAAGCCCAAAACCCAGGGGGTGACTGTCATCCACGGCATTATATACAATGGCACCAGCTGTTGTTTTACTGATATTTCGCCGCTCTGACCCTTGATAATCATTCAGGCGACTGGCCAGTGCCTGTGCATCTGCTGCTTCTTCTGCCTTCTTTTTGTCATCTTCAGTGGCATAGGTATCCATCGACAGGCCGCTTTTATCCTGAAACTGCTGGATGGCGCCATCAATCGCAATTACCCTTCCGCCAGACTTTACCCAGTCACTGATTTTTGCCATCTGGTTTTCTTCCAGGCCATAATACCCGTCGGGAAGAATCAGTGTGTTGTATTGGGTGAGGTCTATTCTGTCAAAGCGTTCTATTTCCACAACGCTGAGGTCGTAATCCAACAGCTGATCAAAATAATACCAGATTTCTCCACAGGAATTTGCCTGCACGCCACGGCCTGCAAGTGTCAACACCTTTGGCGCGTGCAACAGGTGATACTGATGACCGCCAAAATCACCACCATAATCTGAAAATCCGGAACTATGACCGCGCCATCCTTCGACACCAGATTTTCGGAGATGGCCTTTAATTTCTGCCTCAAACTGCTTTTTCCAGGGATTGTCGCCCTTGTGAATGATTAAGCTTCCCTTCTGTACAGGCTTACCCTGATACGAAGCTTCTTTCATGGCCATTCTGACTTTGTAACCATCTTTGTGCAAGGCAGCGAGTAATCTGGCTGAATTCAGGTCATTCCACGGCACCTGAAATGCGACTATCGGCCCCTCGCTGTCGAGTAAGGCCGTATCAACGGGTTTTGTCTGGCTAGTTTTGAAACTTGTGGCTTCAGTAAATGCATAACAGTCAATCTGATAGGCAAAAGGGAGGGTCCATGCTGTGATATCATACGTCACTGAATCTTTCAGTGCTGCTTCTTCCTCCATCAATACCTGTAGCAATACCGACCGAGGCTGAGCGGACTGGATGACCATGTCGCCTTTCTGCACATCAAAGGTGCGGCTTTGTCCTGATTGATAATGGTAGGCGGTCAACCTGGACTGTTGGCCAGCCCAGGTGTAGCGAATTCCACTTCTGTCAAATAAAGCTGCCAGCCGTGACAAAGAGGGGGCGTCTTTGAGAATGTAAGTTTTGAATTTCCCCCTGGGATTTTTCACGCTCTCGGCATAGTATGATGAGAATGCCGCACGTAGCCTGTCTGCATTTTTGGATGACACTTCAATTGTCGATAATGCTACGATGGTATTGTGGTCAATTTTATCCTGGATGGTGAGCGTATCTCCATTATTCATCAGGATGGCCCTACCGGATGATGAGTTCCCCCCCTGTTCGTAGGTCATGCCGATAGCACCAGCCTTTTTGATCAAAATAGTTGCCATGGCTCTGGCCGATTTCCGTCTGAAATTGCCGCTGAAACGGAGTGAGGAAGGCATGGTACGGTTCTACTGCCGGAGCAAAATAGTAATGGTTATTGTATCCCATTTCATGAAAATCGGCGTGTACATGCGGCAACCATCGGTTGTATGCTGCGATACGCGCCTGCGTTTCTTTTTGCGTTTGCCAGGCCCAGTCGCGATTCATATCAAACAGGTAATGATTGTATCGTCCGGTAGGCCATGGTTCCATATGTTCCCGGTGGTTTGTCTCAGGATGGATGCGTTGACCGGAAGCACTTTTCAAAAAATGGACGTACCTGTCAAAGCCGTCCGGATTGAGGCTGGGATCCAGAATGACCACAGTGTTGCTGAGCCATTGGTCGGCTCGCGGGTCTGCCCCGGAAATAAGGTCGTACACAATCTGCGGCACACTTTCTGTGGCTCCGGCCTCATTGCCGTGCACACCAAAGCTACACCAGACAACGGCTTTCTCGTCTTTTTTCTGGGGAGCCGTTTCCAGCATGCCCGTTGTGTGCAGGTGAGACTGCCTGATATTTTCCAGGTTTGCCAAATTCTGCGGAGAAGAAATATACACGAGATACATTGGCCGACCCTGGTAGGTTTCACCGTATTTTTCGATTCTTACCTTATCACTATTGGCATCGAGATAAGAAATATACTCCATAATTTGATGAAAAAAATGATGCTGCCGTCCGTACAAAGCAAAATGCTGCTGTGGCGTCAGTAGCCCTGACTGGCTGTACATTGTCACAGAAAGGAGGAAAAGGAAAAAAAAGGAATAAATACGCATGACCGGGTGAATTTTAATGAGTCAACAAGCCAACAAAAATAAGAAATTAATTGTATCGGGTATCAATAAAAGGCAACCTCCCTTCACGTCATTGGAATGACCTGCGTCATTGCGCAATGATGCGGTTGTACCGTATCTTTGCATATTTTTATGAAAAAGCAGCCTGAAATCAGAAAAAATCAGGCAAGATTGGTGTACACAGCCTGTACATCATCGTCATCTTCGAGCTTATCCAGAAGCTTCTCGATATCTGCCATTTGATCATCGGAAAATTCCACCGGAGTCGTGGGTATACGCTGGAGATTTGCTTTGGTGATGGCAATGCCTTTTTCTTCAAATGCCTTGGTCAGGGTACCAAAATCTGTGTAATTGCCATACGCGTAGACTGTATTGCCATCCGCTTCATAACGTTCGAGGCCAAAGTCGATCATTTCGAGTTCGAATTCATCGAGATCCAGGGAAGCCGGTTTTTCAAATTCTACCACAGTCTTTCTATCAAACATAAATTCGAGTGAACCTGTAGGGACAATACCTCCACCGACTTTATTGAAATACGATTTGACATTGGCGACAGTGCGGGTGGTGTTGTCAGTGGCACATTCTACAAAAACAAGCACACCATGGGGCCCTTTGCCTTCGTAGTTTACTTCAGTAAAATCATCTGCATCTTTGCCTGCTGCCCGTTTGATGGCATTGTCCACATTGTCTTTGGGCATATTGGCGGCTTTGGCCGCCTGAATAGCCAATCGGAGCTTTGAATTTGTTTCAGGATCAGGACCACCTTCCTTGGCAGCCATGGTGATAGCTCTGGATACTTTTGGAAATACTCTGGACATGGTAGCCCATCTTTTCTCTTTGGCGGCTCTGCGGTATTCAAACGCTCTTCCCATTGCTTCTGGTTTTACTGGTGTTGTTTGGTTTTGTTGCCAGTCTTCAAGATGTTTGTTGTCAAATCGACCAGCGGTGCAAAGATAAAGCAAGTGTCTGAAAAATCCATCAATGGCATTGCAAATCTACTGCGCGATTGCTCAGGTGAGTTTATTGCACGATTGAAAAGCCTGCAATAATACCACGTAATAATTCTGGAGTGAGTCTGTAATGTAAAATATTTTTTACTATTTGTAAATAATATTTTACATTTGTAAAAAAATGAAGATGCAAACACCACTCTTTCCCTATGCCTGGAAAAAAGCGTCAGGTCTTGTCTTTTACATGTCATTGGCTGCAGGCATTGGAGTTCTCCTATTTGAAGGAATGGCCAGCTTGTCTTTTCTGGAGGTGTCCCTTCCGGATTGGCTGCCGTTTCAGGATTCGTTTCTGTCAGATTCCAAAAGCCGGCAAACCAACAATGTGATGGACGAAATCCTGACCATCCTGCTCATCGTTTCGGGCATCATTCACGGATTTTCTGCCGAAAAAACTGAGGATGAGCTGATCATGGCCCTGAGGCTGAATGCGCTAACCTGGTCATTGCTGGCCAATTATAGCTTGCTGGCACTGGCCACCGTATTTGTGTTTGGCCTGGCCTATTTCAATGTGATGATCGTGGGCATGTTTGGCATATTGATCTTGTTTAATATCAGATTTGCTTTTTTACTTTACAGACATTATGCCTCATGAAAAACACAATAAAACTGCGGCGGGTTGCCCTGAATATGACCCAGGAAGAATTGAGCAAGGTCCTTGGTGTGTCCCGCCAGACCATCAATGCAATTGAAAACAACAAATATTTCCCGTCGCTGGAACTGGGACTGAAGATGTCTGTCGTACTGCAATGTTCTGTGAATGAGATTTTTAGCCTGGATTAGCATGCAATCAGTCAGGTGTTGCAGGCGCAAAAATTTGACCTAAGACCTGGGACCTAGGACCTGGGTTGATATTGCAGATTTGATGGGAGGAGGAATTCCTTTTGGCAATTGTCTGAACTGTGATGTATGTGTTGGGAGTTGGGAGAAAAAGCAGGGTATAGATTGAAAAGTTTACTCTTAGGAAAATTGTCTGAACTGTGATTGAAGTGATGGTTTTGATGGGCATGATGTAAGTCCAATCCCAAGATGTCTGGTGCCGGCGGTTTAATTGGTTTTTTTGACCTATGGCCTGGGATCTAGGACCTAGGTTGAAATTGAAGTTTTGATGAGAGGAGGAATTCCTTTAGGCAATTTTCTGAACTATGAATAAATGAATGTAAGAATTTCATGAATTTGAAAAAAGGGTCCGTGTAAAAACTGTCTGAATCAGGATTTTCAGGATCGTAGGATTTTCAGGATTTTAATTGCCCAAGAAAACCGGTGCTGTCGTTTTCAATAGAAGGCAACCCAGGTCCCAGGTCTTAGGCCCCAGGTCATTTTTCTGAATCAGGATTTTCAGGATTTTGATAGCCGGATAGAAATTTATCTACACTAAATCCTTCAATCTATTATCAAATCAGTTACAAACTGTACTTTCTATTTCGTTCATGACCTCAGAGAGGTCAGATATTTGTAGTAATGCGGAATGAAGGTTTTTTTAATGACTCCGGAGGAGTCACACATTCAGACACCAATAATGTAATATCCACCTCCTCTTGATGATGTCATGGATTGGTGCGACCCTTCCAGGGTCGGTCATACACATCCAATTCAATTAGCTAAAATATATGACCCCGCTTTGGTCTGGAGCTGGTTCGATGCCACGGTATTAAAATCCTCCTATTTTATTGTAGATATTGTCTGAAAGTTGCCCGCAATTGCCGTTGCCATCAATTGCCGTTGCCCGCAATTGCCGTTGCCATCAATTGCAATTGATGGTTACTGACGGTTTCTGAATCAGGATTTTCAGGATCGAAGAATTTTCAGGATTTTAATTGCCCAAAATATCCCGTGCCGTAG
>JAJTEZ010000083.1 GCA_021298335.1 Saprospiraceae bacterium
GGGAGTTGAAGACGAAAGAGATAAACCAGCTCAACATTTACAGTACACAGCAGAGGCAGGCAATTCGCTATTTTTATCGGGGCGCTACTGAACTGGAGATGGATGCCGCAGAGCGCATCAATCTTCCCGGTAGTCTGATGGAATACGCAGGAATTGACAAGGATGTGGTTTTATTTGCCTATCAAAACCAGATTGAAATCTGGTCCAAAGAGGGCTATGAATCAATGCTTGACAGTGAGCCAGATGATTTCAGTGCAATTGCAGAATCCATTTTCGGAGGAATTCGACCTATGGGTAATGAAGGACTGCAATGAGTGCCTATCACGTATCCGTATTGCTGAATGAGAGTATTGAAGCTCTGTCTGTCAATCCTGATGGTGTCTATGTGGATGCAACCTTTGGTGCTGGCGGACATTCCAGGTCGATCATTCAAAAATTAAGTGTCAAAGGACATTTATACGCTTTTGATCAGGATGAAGATGCACAGGAAAACAGGATTGAAGACGACCGTTTTTCATTGATCCAATCTAACTTCAGATATCTGAAGCGATTTTTGAGGTTGGAGGGTGTCAGGGAGGTGGATGGCATATTGGCTGACCTTGGTGTTTCTTCTCATCAGTTGGATACGCCAGAGAGAGGATTCTCCTATCGCTTTGATGCTGCCCTTGACATGAGAATGAATCCTGAAACGGAACGTACGGCAGCTGATGTGCTTCGGGAGGAAGAAGAGTCATACCTCACATCCATGTTTAGTCAGTATGGGGAGGTTCGAAATGCCAGAACGCTGGCATCGGCTTTGGTGAAGACAAGAAAATCTGCAGACATCCGAACCACTTTTGGGCTGAATGCCATCTTGGACAAACATGTGATTGGTCCCCGGCAAAAGTACTTTTCTCAGGTGTATCAGGCATTGCGAATGGAAGTAAATGATGAGATCAGTGCTTTGGAAGAACTACTCACGGAAGGGTCTTCTATTTTAAAGCCGGAAGGAAGATTTGCAGTTATCACGTTTCACAGCATTGAAGATCGGGTGGTAAAAAATTTCTTCCGATATGGAACGCTCACCGGCGAGCCGGACAAAGATGAGTTTGGGAATATCCGAAAAATGTTCCGAAAGGAAAAGGACAATGTCATTACCGCCAGTGCTGAAGAACAAAGGGAGAATGGGCGATCGCGAAGTGCAAAACTTAGAGTTGCTGTAAAATTATGAGTGTAGGCCAAATAGAAATATTGATGATACAAGAAAAATATATCCAGTATTATGACAAGTTTCCAGGATAAGAAAACTACATTTTTTAGACTGAAATGGGTCGAGTGGATATTTGTGAATTTGCCGTTTGTATGCTATCTGGTGGTGCTGGGCGTAATTTATATTGCCAATGCACATGCGTCAGAGAAAGCTGTGCGCCGCATTGAGGCCTTAAAGCAGGAAGTGAAAGATATTAGTTGGAGAGCGATGAGTCTGCAGCAGGAGGTGATGAATGGTAGCATACAATCGCAAATTGGCGCAAAAGTTTCAGACAGTGGACTTGTTCCAGCCGAACATCCTCCATTGAAGATTCAGGTTGACGAATAGTTTTGAAGTTATGGACAGGAAGAAGGAGTTACTTAGTAGAGCGTATTTAGTGATGGCGATGTTCATCCTCGCCTCCGTGGTGATCCTGTTCAAAGTGTTTAAAGTCGCTTTTCTTGAAAGAGAAAAATGGCGCCAAAAGGGGGAGGTCAACGTGCAATGGCGCGTAGTAGATGCGGACAGAGGCAGAATTTATGCCGAAGAAAGTCAGCTGCTGGCAACCTCCCTGCAGTTCTTTGAGGTTAGGATGGATATGAGTGTGGCCAGTGACGAGCTGTTTGAGAATAGCGTTGATTCGCTGGCGCTCGGCTTGAGTCAGTTTGACCCAAACTACATCCGCACCCGTTCTCGCAAGGAATGGATGACGGCTTTAAAACAGGCCAGAAAGCGACCTGACAGATACTTTTTTATAGCAAAGGGTCTTGACATTGAAGCTTTTCATCAGTTGAAAAAGTTGCCCTTGCTACGTGATGACAAGTATAGGGGTGGAATTGTGGTGTCGAGATATGGAAAGCGCGTAAAGCCTTATGGTGAGCTTGCCTCCCGAACCATCGGCGTTGATCGGGAAAATGCAGATAGAATTGGACTTGAAGGCTACTTTGATAAGTTCCTGAAGGGAGAAACCGATCAGCGACTCATGAAGCGGTTGTCAGCCAAAGAGGATATCTGGGTTCCTGTTTATGATCCTTCTGAGAATGAGATCAAGCGCGGTGATGACATTTACACAACGATCAATGTAGACATGCAGGATATTGTGCACCATGAACTTCTCAAATCGCTTCAGCAAAACCAGGCGGAAGGTGGCGTTGCCATCCTCATGGAGGTGAAGACAGGTGCTGTGAAGGCAATCTCGAATCTAACCCGTGCGTCTGACAGCAGTTATTACGAGATGTATAATCACTCTGTAGGACGAAGGACGGAGCCTGGTTCGACCATGAAGCTGGCAACAATTCTTGCTGCCATGGAAGACGGAATGACAAACCTTGATTCCATGGTGGATTTGCAGATGGGAGAGAAGATGTTTGCAGGAAAAAAAATGTTAGATTCTGAGAGGCACAATAAACGATTAGTTTCGATTTCAGAAGCTTTTGAGATGTCATCCAACGTAGGAGTAGCTTCAATTGCAAATTCCCTCTATCAATCGGAGCAGGGGAGGCTTCAGTGGATTCATAGATTACGCCAGTTTGGTTTGAATGAGCCGACAGGGATAGATATTGCAGGAGAAGAGCGACCCGAAATCAAACATCCGGTGAAAGATAAGGATGAATGGTATGGTACAACGATTCCCTGGATGGCCCATGGATATGAGCTGACTTTGACGCCTTTGCAGTTGCTGAATTTTTACAATGCAGTAGCGAATGACGGTAAGCTCATGAAGCCATATCTCGTCAGTGAAATCCGAAATGGAGACCTGGTCAAGAAGTCATTCGAGCCTGTCGTACTGAAATCATCGATAGCGAAAGCTGAAAACGTTGCAAGGGCTCGTGAATTGATGGAGGGTGTTGTACTTCGCGGCACAGCTTCTCAAGTGCAGTCTCCTTATGTGACATTTGCCGGAAAAACGGGGACGACCAGAACGAATTATACAAGGCCTAACGAGAAACCATTGTATAATGCCAGTTTTTGCGGGTATTTTCCAGCGGATAAACCTATGTATTCACTGATCGTAGTTGTTTACGAGCCTGGTGGAGTGCATACTTACGGAGGAACTGTAGCGGCTCCTGTGTTTCGGGGTATTGCGGAAAAAGTATATAAACAGAAAACAAATCAGGTACGCATCCTGAATTCTGAGGATATAGCTGCAGAAGCAGTGCCTGGCAAGGCCAACGGTTTTTACAAAGATTTTACTGCCATCTTTGATTATCTGGAGATCCCTCATGAGGAGTCATCCCCCAAAACCTGGGCACATGTGTATCCATCTAACAAAAAAATGAACGTAGAAGGTAGTTCCCTTCGCAAGGCAGAAGTGCCTGATGTGAGGGGGATGGGAGCAAGAGATGCAGTTTTTTTACTTGAAAATATGGGTTTGAAAGTCAATCTTCAGGGTGTAGGAAAGGTCAGGAGCCAATCAGTGGCGCCTGGAGTCCGAAGCCGTGGGCAAAGAATAGTTTTAAACCTACAATGAGTTTGTACAGCTTTGAAAGCAAAAAAGTTATTTGACATATTGCCGACAGGAGGAGGTTACCAGACAATAGGGTCTCTGGACAAAATCGTGACTTCTTTCACGATTGATTCCCGCAAGGTGCAGAAGGATAGTATTTATGCTGCATTTAAAGGGACTCTGTCTGATGGACATTCCTTTATTTCACAAGCGATTCAGCTAGGCGCTGTCTGTGTGATTTGTGAAAAGCTGCCTGATGCACCTGCAGAAGATGTGACCTGGATTGTCACTGGTGAAGTACGCAGTCTGACTGGGACAATGCTGGATTTGTTTTACGATCATCCGACAGGGAGCATGAAGTTGGTGGGAGTGACTGGTACAAATGGGAAGACCACTGTAGCCACTCTCTTACATCAGTTATTTTCTGAAATGGGTCATATATGTGGATTGATATCCACAGTACAAAACCAAATTGGAGCTGAAATTCTTCCATCGACGCATACGACTCCGGATATCGTCAGCCTTCACGCAATCTTACATGAGATGAAAGAGAGAAGGTGTGAGTATGTTTTTATGGAGGTCAGTTCACATGCTGCGGATCAGCAGCGAATTGCTGGTCTGTTTTTTACCGGTGCCTTGTTTACAAATATCACGCACGACCATTTGGACTATCACGGCACCATGAAATCCTACATTACAGCAAAAAAACTGTTTTTTGATGGATTGTCAAAGGATGCTTTTGCACTCGTGAATGCAGACGATAAAAATGGTAAGGTCATGGTGCAGCAGTGCAAGGCGCGGATCAGGACTTATAGTTTGCGCACGATGGCTGATTATAAAACACGCCTCCTTGATAACACGTTGCATGGCTTGCATTTGCGAATTAATGACATTGAAGCGGATTTTCGTTTAACGGGGTCCTTCAATGCATCCAATCTGACACTGGTTTTTGGTACTGCTGTCGAACTGGGGGAAGATAGTATGAAAGTGATCACTATCTTATCTGGTTTGACAGGAGCAAGAGGAAGGTTTGAGAGGGTGTTTGACCCTCGAAGTGGAAAGTTTGGAATCATCGATTATGCACATACTCCGGATGCGCTGGAAAATGTCATTCAGACCATTCGACAAATACGTAAGCCAGGACAGCAAATTATCTCTGTTGTGGGCTGTGGTGGAAATCGCGATGCAGGCAAGCGCCCGATTATGGCGCGTGTTGCAGCGTCTGGTTCTGATAAAGTGGTATTGACAAGTGACAACCCCAGATTTGAAGATGCGGAGATGATTCTGGATCAGATGGAAGAAGGCCTGGATGCGGAGATGCGCACAAACGTACTTCGTATTACAGACAGATTGTCGGCAATTAAAACAGCAGTCATGCTGGCAGGCGAGGGTGATATCATCCTTGTGGCTGGCAAAGGACATGAAAATTATCAGGAAATAAAGGGGGAGAAGTTTCCCTTTGACGATAAAGAAGTGCTGGAATCCTGTTTCTAGTGATTAAAAATGATGAAAACAGGATGAAGGCATAAAGATTTAGGTTCTATTATCATTCTCAGGTTGGTTTAACAGTGGCAGTGAGATCTGTTTGGAAAAAGTTTCGAATTGCTCACTGCGCTGTTAATTTTTCATTAATACCTGAGAACTCCTGTCTGCCCTGATCTCATATCAGTTATGACAGTGTTTTTAATGCGTTTTGATGGTGTATTCCGTTATCGTGTTGTTTTATAAAATATATTATACAAATGTTGTACCACTTTTTTGAATATATTGATACATACTATAATCTGCCTGGTGCGGGCTTGTTTCAATATATTACATTCAGGGCAGCATTTGGTATTATTCTTTCTTTGATGATTTCGCTGGTATTTGGAGGCCGCATAATTTCACTTTTGAAAAGACTTCAGGTGGGTGAGACAGTCCGGGAGCTGGGACTGGAAGGTCAAAAAGAAAAGGAAGGCACACCCACGATGGGGGGCATTATCATTTTGCTTGCAATTTTAGTTCCCTGTACCCTTCTCGCCAGATTGGACAATGTTTACATCTTGTTGATGTTGTTTTCTACAATCTGGCTAGGCTTGATTGGGGGTGCAGATGATTACATCAAAGTATTTCTGAAAAACAAGGATGGTCTGAGTGGTAAGACCAAAGTATTTGGGCAAATATTCCTCGGTTTGGTAGTAGGTGTGACAATGCTTGTTTCCAACGATGTAGTGATCAGGATGCCTTTGGAGGAAGCCCGGTCAGCAGGATATGAAGTAGTTAAGCAATACGAAATTCCATTGCCCAAAGTCAATGACATTTCGCGTATGACAGAAATGGCATATGTAAAAACCACTCTGACTAACGTTCCATTTTTTAAAAACAACAATTTTGATTATAAATACCTTGTCGGTTTTTTAGGTGACAATGCAGATCTGTGGCTTTCTGTCATCTTTGTTCTGATCGTGATTTTTATCGTGACGGCAGTTTCTAATGCAGCTAATCTGACAGATGGTATAGATGGCCTTGCTGCAGGCACTTCTGCGGTGATAGGAGTGACACTTGGAATTTTTGCCTATGTATCAGGCAATACGATTATTGCGGATTATCTCAATATTTTTTACATACCCAATTCAGCCGAGCTTGTGGTTTTTTCTTCCTGTTTCATTGGTGCATGCATTGGCTTTTTGTGGCACAATTCCTATCCTGCCAAGGTCTTCATGGGGGATACGGGAAGCCTCACCATTGGTGGTATTATCGGTGTTTTGGCTATTTTACTGCGAAAGGAACTTTTGATACCCATTTTATGCGGCATTTTCGTGGCTGAAAATCTATCAGTCGTGTTGCAGGTATCATATTTTAAATATACAAAAAAGAAATATGGAGAAGGGCGACGAATTTTCAGAATGTCTCCTCTTCACCACCACTTCCAGAAGATGGGAATGCATGAATCAAAAATTGTCACCCGTTTTTGGATTATTGGCATTTTATTGGCCATTGTTTCTGTCATCACATTAAAAATCCGATAACATGAAGAAAGTCGTTGTTATCGGAGGAGGAGAAAGTGGCGTTGGCGCTGCATTACTGGCCCGTAAGCAGGGTTGGGATGTATTTGTGACAGATGCTGGTCCGATTGCAGAAAATTATCAACAGGAGTTATCATCTCATGGCATTCCCTATGAAATGGGCGGCCACGATGTTGACAGGATTTTGGTAACTGAGGTGGTTATTAAAAGTCCCGGTGTTCCGGAAGAGGCCCCCCTGATCAGGAAGTTGAGGGAGAAGGGTGTTCGCATCATTTCTGAAATTGAGATGGCGCATCAGCTTTATTCCGGGCTGACCATTGCTGTTACAGGCTCAAATGGGAAGACTACAACATCGGGACTTTTATACCACATGCTCAAATCTGCTGGAAAGGACGTTCGTCTGGGAGGTAATTACGGCGAAAGTTATGCCAGAATACTGGCTTCTGAACAACCAGAAATGATGGTGCTTGAAGTTTCCAGTTTTCAACTTGATGATATAGATACGTTCCGTCCCTGGATTTCAATCTTACTAAATATCACTCCCGATCATTTGGACAGATATCAGTACAGGATAGAGAATTATGTGTCTTCGAAATTTCGAATTGCCAAAAACCAGAGCATTGGGGATCACTTCATCTACAATGGTGATGATCCGGCTATTCTCTCTCATCTGAATGATGTTGGTCAGGAAATTCATCATGTTCCGATTACCCGTTTGATGTATGGGCAGGGCATTCTTGACTATGATGGGAATGAATTTGAAATGACATTGAAGGGCATGCATAATTTGTTGAATGCTGCATGTTGTGTGGAAGCTTGTCGGATTGCCGGTCTGACAGAAGATGAGATTCGTGAAGGACTCACAACGTTTGTGAATTTGCCTCACAGGCTGGAGTCATGCGGAGAGATTGACCAGGTGGAATTTATCAATGACAGTAAGGCGACCAATGTGGATTCTGTGTACTATGCTTTGGAGGCACAGACGAAGCCGGTAGTATGGATTGCTGGCGGAACTGACAAGGGAAATGACTACGAGGTTTTGCTTCCTTTATTGAAAGACAGGGTCAAGGCGCTGATTTGTCTGGGAGCAAACAACGAAAAATTGAAAACATTTTTTAGCCCATATATACCGGTTATTCTTGAAACGACTAAGGTGTCAACAGCGGTGGAGGATGGACTGAAGCTCGCAGAGTCGGGTGATGTAGTCCTTCTGTCACCAGCTTGTGCCAGCTTTGATTTGTTTCGCAACTACATGGACAGAGGGGAGCAGTTTAAACAGGCTGTTGAGGAATTAAGGCAACGTGAAAACAGGAAGCAGGGATGAGAGCAGCACAATTGACATCGGCATATCAGCAATTACGGGGCGACAAAGGCATTTGGTTGATTGTCACTCTGTTGAGTTTATTTTCTTTACTGATTGTGTATAGCACAGCTGGTAGTCAGGTATACAAATATAACACATCAGGCAGCACTGAATTGTATCTGATTCGTCAAGTATTATTTATTATTTGTGGTTTTGTTTTGATGTATCTTGCCTATAGGTTGCATTATATGGTATATGCCAAACTAGCGCCTGTTCTTCTGACACTGGCTGTGCCGCTACTCATTTACACTGCGGCGTTTGGCGAAGAAATCAATGATGCTTCCAGGTGGATAAAAATTCCTATCCTGGAATTATCATTTCAGACTTCTGATTTTGCAAAAATAGCTTTGATTATTTTCCTCGCACGTTCGCTTGCAATGAAGCAGGATCATATCAAGGATTTTAAGACAGCCTTTTTACCGATCTTTTTACCCGTGATTTTAGTGTGCGGATTAATTGCGCCCTCCAATCTTTCCACAGCGGCCTTGCTGTTTGTGACGTGTTTTCTGATGATGTTTATTGGGAGGATTTCTCTGAAATATGTGTTTATCCTCTTACTACTTGGCATGGTGGCTTTTGGGTTGATTTTTCTGATTGGTACTTATTTCCCATCGCATTTTCGGGTAGAAACATGGATGTCCAGAATCCATGATTTTTTGTATTCTGACGGTCAGTTTCAGGTGCAACAATCTAAAATAGCGATTGCTGAGGGTGGTTTATTTGGTTTAGGGCCAGGTAACAGCATACAGCGGAATCTGTTGCCATATGCCTATGCTGATTTTATCTATGCCATCATCTGCGAGGAGTACGGATTTATCGGAGGGGTATTTGTCCTGATAGGTTATTTGTGGCTACTGATTCGAAGCACCATTCTCGTCACCAGAAGTCCAAAGGCATTTGGTTCGATGCTGGCCATTGGCCTCACCTTAAATATTGTCATAACTGCTTTTGCAAATATTGCAGTTTCGGTACAACTGGTGCCCGCAACGGGATTAACCCTTCCCATGATCAGTATGGGGGGGACGTCGTTTATGCTCACGTGTCTTTCGTTTGGGATTATTTTGAGTGTTAGCAGATTTGTTGAACAGTCTGATGCCATTGTAGAAATGGTTCCTTCGGCCCAGATTCTGTTTGTAGGTGCAAAGGGGAAGCTGGAAATGGAAAAGGTACCACAGGCAGGGTATTCGATAAAAGGTTTGAATATTGCGGGGTTTCAGAGGAGTTTGTCTGCCAAGAATCTGCTATTTCCATTGAAACTGGCCAAAAGTATGCTGGATGCCTGGAACATCGTGAGAGGCTTCCGGCCGGATGTCGTTGTAGGTGTGGGTGGATATGCGAGTGGACCAGTTTTAAAAATGGCTAATTTACTTAAAATTCCTACTGTATTGCAGGAACAGAATTCATATGCCGGAGTTACAAACAGGCTATTGGCTGAGAAAGCCTGCAAAATATGTGTGGCTTACGATGCAATGTCGAAGTTTTTTCCTTCTGACAGGATTGTATTTACCGGAAATCCGGTCCGAAAGGGTTTGTTGGCAGGAAAGATTCCTGCTGCAGAGGCCAGAAAAGTGATGGGTTTACCTCTTGAGAAACCAGTGGTGCTACTGTTTGGAGGGAGCCTGGGAGCCCGGACTATCAACAATGCCATGATGGAAAATGCAAGACAGATTGAGGCAATGACTGAATATAGTTTTATCTGGCAGGTGGGAAAGATGTATTTTGAAGAATGTAACAAAAGTCCGCTGGTGCACTGTGGCCATATTCGGATGCTTCCATTTATCGAAAATATGGATGTGGTTTATTCTGCGGTAGATCTGGTGGTTTGTAGAGCGGGTGCACTAACTATCTCAGAACTTTCGTTGCTGGGAAAGGCTTCAGTGCTGATTCCGTCGCCGAATGTTGCCGAAGATCATCAAACGGCTAATGCAAAAGCCCTGGCTGACAGGGATGCAGCCATTTTGTTAAAAGATCAGGACGCATCCGGACGATTGATTGAACAAATAAATGCAATCATGAAAGACGATGCACTCCGGACTCAGCTCGAAACTAATATTCGTCACTTTGCCAAGCCTGATGCAGCATTGCATATTGCGCAACAGGTACTTGGCTGCAGTAAAACAGAAAGTGATGCAGCTGAATAAGATTCGACATATTTATTTCTTGGGCATTGGCGGTATTGGAATGAGCGCCTTAGCGCGTTATTTTCGGTTAAGGGGTCTGAATGTTTCCGGCTACGACC
The DNA here is from genome assembly GCA_021298335.1 of Saprospiraceae bacterium. GTDB lineage: Bacteria > Bacteroidota > Bacteroidia > Chitinophagales > Saprospiraceae > OLB9. The sequence goes on from JAJTEZ010000083.1 coordinate 10,282, forward strand.
GAACCCCAACACCCCTTACAGATCAATTACAGCAGGAGGGCATGCATATTGTTTTTGATGAAAATCCGGACCTACTGCCAGCGAACATCGATCTGGTTGTATTTACACCGGCTGTACCACCAACACACCAGGGTCTTTTAGCTCTGCGCCAGCGAAGTATCCCTGTGATGAAGCGTTCTGAAGTCCTGGGATTGATCAGCAATGACCTTCGTTCGGTTTGTATTGCGGGCACTCATGGCAAAACTACAACCAGCACAATGACGTCTCTTTTGCTTCGTAAGGGGGGATTGGACGTTTCGGCATTTTTGGGCGGAATTTCCCTCGACCTTGGTTCGAATTATATATTAGGAAGCAGCGATCTCGTTGTACTGGAGGCAGATGAATATGACAGGTCATTTTTACAGTTGCGGCCTTTTATTGCTTGAAGAAAAGGCTGATCTCGGATCTGAATGAGATGACCATTACAGCTTTTCGCGAGCGAGGGGGTAAAATCATCGAGTTTGGAGGGCATGGTGCAGATGTATCGATTGAAAATGTCCGGGTTGAAAATCACCGATTTTTGTTTGATTACCATGGATTGGGCTTTCAGGTGGATGGTGTGGAAGTGAATTTGCCGGGTAGGCACAATGTGGAGAATGCTGCTGTTGCCATGACCATTGGTTTTTTATGTGGTGCTCAGCTAACCGGTATGAGGGAAGCCTTAGGGACATTCCGTGGTATCCAACGACGGTTTGAGAGGATATATGCAGATGACACAGTGGTGTTTATTGATGACTATGCTCATCATCCAGGCGAGTTGGCGGTAGCAATTGATGCTGCACGTGAACTGTATCCAGGAAAGCACATCACCGGTATCTTTCAGCCGCATTTGTATACAAGAACAAAGGATTTTGCTTCTGAGTTTGCAAGGGAACTTGATCTGTTGGATTGTGCCTTACTTATGGATATTTACCCTGCGCGGGAATTGCCTATTGAGGGAGTTTCTACGGATTTGATTTTTCGCCAAATGAAGTTGGAAGATAGGCATATGATCACTAAAGAAACTCTGGTCAATTCTTTGAAAGGAAGGAGGTTGGAGGTTTTGATGACTTTGGGAGCAGGTGATATAGATACGTGTGTCCCTACAATAAAAACATTTTTACAAACGCAATACAGTTAATGTCCATCCAGAAGGTACATATTAAGAAGGTTCGAAATACGCTACTGTGGTCATTGTTGATCGCGGGTATCGGGTTTGTCCTGTATCTTTCGGTTCAGCGGAAGGAAGAAGTACAGGTAGATGACCTTGTTGTTGACATTATTCCTATACATGGGGATGAAAGTATCATAACAGAAAAAGAGGTACGACGTTTGGTCAGGGAGTCTGCGGGAATGGATATCAAAGGAAAAATGGTCCGCAAATTACCATTGCGTAAAATCGAAGCGCAAGTGCAGAAAGACAAAAGAATAAAGAGGGCTGATATTTATGTGGATTCAAAAAAGAAATTGCACGTCCGGATTGAACAAAAGCAGCCTATCATGAGGATCATGGAAACGACAGGTTTGCAGTACTATCTTGATCTAGAAGGCCAGAAGGTGCCTGTGACGACGGGTAGTGCAGTTCGGGTGCCTCTTATAACTGGTTTTTCTGGTCCCTACAGGGAAGAATTTCTGGCGGCTAAAAAGCCTTCTCCACTAAAGGATGCTTTTCAGGTAGTGCGTTACATTTCTCAGGATCCGTTCTTAGAGGCTCTCATTGAACAGATACATCTTGAAAAGGATACCTCTACAGAAATCATACTGGTTCCCAAAGTAGGGAAGGAGCAGATTTTGTTGGGCGATGCAGGTGAACTGGAAGAGAAATTTGAGAAACTCAAGATTTTTTACAGAGATGGAATGCCACGATTAGGTTGGCAGAGGTATAAAAAATTAAATCTGAAGGTGGCGGGACAGGTAGTGGGCACATTGACAG
>JAJTEZ010000001.1 GCA_021298335.1 Saprospiraceae bacterium
AAAATAAACATATGAAATGAGCATGAGGCGATCACGCAAAGCAGGATGATTATTTCTCATGCGAATTCCATATGATCTTGATAATCAGACACTAGGAGAGTGACAAACTAAAAATAAACATATGAAATATGCATTTATTGTTTTACACAAACCACAATGAAGACTTTTCAACTGTATTACATAATGAACCGATAATAAACATTTTACAGAGTACTAAATTAGAGATCAACATATGAACTTCTCAGATTATCAAAAGAAAGTAGATCATTGGATACAAACTATAGGAGTCAGATATTTTGCTGAAACAACAAATGCTCTGATCCTCTCTGAAGAAGTGGGAGAGGTTTCGCGACTCATCTCCCGAATGTATGGCGAACAATCATTTCGCCAACCAGTTTCTCCTGATGAACAGAAAGAGATGCTCGCAGATGAACTTGCGGATGTTCTATGGGTTGTAGTATGCTTGGCAAATCAGACAGGAATCAATCTGGAGGATGCTATTCACGCTAATTTCAATAAAAAAAATCAAAGGGACTTTTCCAGACATCAGGATAATCCCAAGTTACACTCATCATAACACTAATTCAAAATATCCAGTGCATTACAAACTCCTCTTCATTTTTTGCATCTTTCTGGGGAACTTTTCCAGTGAATTGCAAGCGCAGAATATTGCAGATTTTGTTTCCGTAACTCCTGCAATTCAATCTACGAATTTTATTTTCCCCGAATCACACAAGTTTCAAAAAATTCTGGAACATAATGATGAAATCACAGGTGGAACAATGCGCGACAAATTTGACTTTACAGCATATGTACCTGCTTTAGGATCTTCTAAAAATGGATACCTGAGTATTAATCATGAATTGAGTCCGGGTGGTGTCACTGCAATGCAATGCCAGCTAGACACAATCGCAAAATTGTGGACGGTCTCACAAATCTCAGAAATAGATTTTTCTTCTACTACCGTAAATGGTACATCCAATAATTGCTCTGGTGCAGTAACACCCTGGGCAAACGTAATTTCCTGCGAAGAAACCTCAGTGACGACAGATACAAATGCAGATGGTTACTACGATTTAGGCTGGCATGTAGAAATAAATCCTGCGACAAAACAGGTCATAGGTAAACGTTGGGCAATGGGCAATGGTCCCAAGGAAAATGCTGTAATTCACAGCAATTTAAAAACAGTGTATTTTGGAAACGATGCCAATCCAGGGTACTTGTTTCGCTTCGTGGCCAATAATACTTCAGATTTATCTAGCGGAAACTTATTTGTTTACACTGGTCCAAAAACAGGCGCCGGTACATGGGTTCAACTTGCAAATTCTACTGCAACGGAAAGAAATACTACGATGTCTCTTGCGGCAGCTGCAGGCGCGACAGTATTCAATGGCATTGAAGATGTAGAACTGGGCCCGGATGGAAAGGTCTATTTTTCAGTAAAAAATGAAAATAGAGTATATCGATTTAGTGATACCGACCCACTAACGGGGTTGACTACATCATCAATGGAAACATATGTAGGCAATGCTTCCTATAGCATTACTCACAATGGCGGATCTACCGTGGTGCCATGGGGAACTGGAAATGATAATCTGGCTTTTGATAGTCAGGGAAATTTGTGGGTACTCCAGGATGGAGACAATAATTATATCTGGGTTGTACTCAACGGACATTCACAAGCATCACCACAGGTAAAACTATTTGGAATCGCACCCGCTGGTTCTGAACCAACAGGAATAACATTTACACCGGATTATAAGTATTTATTTCTTTCTTTCCAGCATCCCAGCTCCACTAACAATACAGACTACCAGGAAGATGCAGCGTTTCACCAGATAGGTTTTGAAAAAGACATTGCAATAGTGATGGCATTATCTCAAAACCTTGGATGCAGCCTTGCCGGTCAGTCTTGTGATGATAATAATCCTGCAACCGCCTCAGATGCGTACACAACTTATTGTGTTTGTCAGGGTTTGCCACTTGCAGATACCATTACAATACAGTTAATTACCGGAAATGATGATGCTGAACAGAATTCATCAAGCGGGACTTTATCAACGACGAGTACTGATCTGGAAATGGTCATGGATGGCACAACTCAACAGGTTATTGGCATTCGATTTAAAAATATTCCTATTCTGAAAAATTCCTTGATAGAAGAAGCAAGCATTCAGTTTACAGCCGATGAAGTGACAACAGCAGCCACCAGTATTTGGATACATGGTGAAAAGGCAGCCAGCGCACAACCATACAACACAGGAGATCTGTACAATATCTCTGAAAGGGTAAAAACAACCGACAGTGTTTCATGGGGGGTTCCGGCATGGAATTCCATTGGAGAATCAGGTCCTAATCAAAAAACACCAGACCTATCCTCAATTGTCCAGGAAATTATCAACCAGAATGACTGGGCAAGCGGCAATGATCTCTCTTTTATCATAACAGGTTCAGGATCGAGAGTTGCCGATTCATTTGAAGGAGGTAGCAATAATGCTCCAAAATTGCAAATAGCCTACAGACTTCAAAATGTCAATAACGTCGGAATTGGGGTCACAGATCCAGCCACCAAACTGCAGGTAAAGGATGGAGATATCTTTTTAGAGACCTTGGGTACAAGCTTGATTTTGAGATCACCCGATGGAAACTGCTGGAAAATTTCAGTATCCAATACCGGTATCATTCAAGCGACTCAGGTAACCTGTCCATAGCCCAAGGGTAAATGGCTTTTATCGTCAATTTCTTTTCCCGTACATTTGAACATAAAACACAATTTATATGAATGCTCCGGAATCTCAGTCAGACAGGATGGAACAGACGATGCACTTTCTGAAGAATGAAGCCAAATTGGAGGATATAGAAATTCTGCGTGGAATATTGCATTTTCATGAGCGAAAATATTATGTAGAGGACGACCCGATCGTCAGTGATTACGATTACGACAGGTTATATCAACAGTTGGTACGACTGGAAGAACGATTTCCAGACCGGATTACTCCCGATTCGCCGACTCAACGAGTAAGTTCAGATTTGTCAGGTGATTTTGTTTCAGTGCAGCATAAAGTCCCGATGCTATCCTTAGACAATTCCTACAATGAACAGGATCTTGATGATTTTGACCAGGCAGTGAAAAAATTATGTAGTCTTCCTACTGACGCAAAAGTTGAATATTGTGTAGAACCAAAATTTGATGGAGGTAGTATTGCTTTGTTGTACGAAAATGATGTATTAGTCAGAGCAGCAACCCGAGGAAACGGCACTATGGGGGAAGAAATGACGCCAAATGCAAAAACACTGCCCAGCATACCTTTGCGGGCTAACTTTTCTGACCTAGGAATTAAAGTTGCAGAACTCAGAGGGGAAGCATTGATAAAAAAAGAGATTTTTCAAAAAATAAATGGAGACCGCGAAAAGGAAGGGCTGGTTCTCTTTGCTAATCCACGAAATGCTGCCACAGGCGGACTACGAACCAAAGATCCCAACGAAACTAGAAAAAGAGGACTCGAAGCATTCGTGTATCACCTCGCCTACGCAGAAACTGCAGATGGACGAAATTTTCTTCCTAGTCTGCAAACACATATAGCAGGAATAGATCTTTTAGGTAACCTTGGATTTAAAATTCCGAAAGAGGGAAAAACTCTTTGTCAGGGTATTAGCGAGGTGCACACTTTTGTCAGAAAATGGGAAGAATACAGGGATGCATACGATTATGAAATCGACGGCATGGTAATCAAAGTCAATCAGCTTGTACTTCAGGAAAAATGCGGCTTCACGGCACACCATCCCCGGTGGGCAATAGCATTCAAATTTAAACCCAAACAAGCAACCAGCACATTATTGTCAGTAGAGTATCAGGTTGGTAAAGTAGGGTCTATTACCCCGGTTGCTAAAATTGAACCCATTCATCTGGCCGGAGTGATGGTCTCTTCAATTTCTTTGCACAATGAAGAGTTTATTACTTCAAAGGATCTAAGGATAAATGACAAAGTCCTGGTAGAAAGGGCGGGCGATGTCATTCCGTATATCGTAAAGTCATTCCCTGAACTTCGGACTGGAATCGAACAGGAAATTTACTTCCCTGAAAATTGTCCTATCAATAGCACAGAGAGCCCTGTTGCTTTGATTCGAGAGGAGGGAGAAGCAGCGTGGAGATGCCCCAGCTGTGTTTGTGGAGCGCAAAATTTGCAAAAACTCATTTTTCACATATCTAAAGATGCCATGGATGTTGACGGCCTTGGAAAGTCAAACATAGAGCGATTTTACAATCTCGGCTGGGTCAAAGACGTTTCGGATGTCTACCATCTGGAGTATGAAAAAATTTCCCTGTTGGAGGGTTTCGGCAAGAAATCAGCAGAGAAAATCAGAGTATCTGTAGAAAAGGCAATGAAAAATCCCATTCATCGGCTCTTACATTCTCTAAGCATTCATCACCTGGGTAAGAAAGCCAGCAAGTTGATTGCCGAACACATCAGTCACGTATTGGATTTACAGCAATGGACAGTGGAACAATACCTTCAAATAAAAGATATAGGCCCTGTCGTGGCTGAAAATATGAAAACCTGGTTTTCCAACCAGTCTAATATTGACATGTTGATTCGGATGGAAACATACGGCGTTAATCTCGCCCAAACAGAGGAGGACAAACCATTGGAAGTCTCGGCAAACGGGAAACTTTCGGGCAAAACAATTTTATTTACGGGAACACTGTTGAGAATGGGCCGTAAAGAAGCGGAAGAAAAAGCAGCTAAAGCCGGCGCCAGAAATATATCAGCAGTCAGCGGTCAGCTCGATATGTTGGTGGTTGGCGAGAAAGCCGGCTCAAAACTCAAGAAAGCCCGGGAGCTGGGTACTGTGCAAATTTTGACTGAAGATGAATTTTTACAACTACTCGAATGATGTCTTTGCAAAATTAAATTTTACCAACCGTCTCCGTCAATCAAATTTCCGAGTCCACCCAAGACACTGCCCTCATCTTTTCGGCCATAGCCACCTGCGTGACTCATTACTCTGTCAGCGAGTCGACTGAAAGGAAGTGACTGAATCCAGACTTTACCAGGTCCTGTCAATGTCGCAAAAAACAACCCTTCGCCCCCAAACAAGGCATTCTTGATGCCTTTCACAAAAACAATGTCGTAGTCAACATTGCGGGTAAATGCCACAAGACAGCCTGTATCAACACGAAGTCTTTCTCCGGCCCTCAATTCTTTTTCTATGATATAGCCGCCGGCATGAATGAAAGCCATCCCGTCACCTTCCAGCTTTTGCATGATAAAGCCTTCACCTCCAAAAAATCCACGACCCAGTTTTCGGGAGAATTCAATGCCAACCATGGTCCCTTTAGCAGCACAAAGAAAAGCATCTTTCTGACAAATCAATTTTCCCTCGTATTGTGTCAAATCAACAGGAATGATCTTTCCGGGATAAGGTGATGCAAATGAAATTCTGCCTTTACCGACGCCAGTCTGCGTATATGCTGTCATGAACAAATTTTCACCTGTAAGCAATCTCTTTCCTGCCCCCATTAGCTTTCCCATAAAACCTTGGTTTTCCTGCGCCCCATCTCCAAAAATGGTTTGCATGTCGATAGAATCATCCATCATCAACATCCCACCAGGTTCAGCAATCACGGTTTCTCCCGGATCCAGCTCTATTTCCACCATTTGCATTTCCTCTCCTAAGATTCGGAAATCGATTTCATGTGCGTTTTGCATAAACCAAATTTTTTCAATATAAATCGTTCTAGGACAAAAATAGTTCTCTAAAAACTCAAAGTTCTGCCGGTATTTCTATGAATGAATCCACAATTTCGATTAGATTTAGCCCAAATCCTTATTATAATGAACAAACGGCTTTTGTCGATAGATATTTTCAGAGGAATGACGATTTTCTTTATGATCGTTGTAAATACACCCGGATCGTGGGACTATGTATATGCACCGTTAAGGCATGCCAAATGGGATGGGCTGACACCCACAGATCTTGTATTTCCGTTTTTTCTCTTTATAGTAGGCGTATCTCTTTTTCTGTCAAATCAAAATGGATTTAAACAAGGAGTTATCTATGTAAGGAAAAAAGCGATTACCAGAGGTCTCACAATAGTACTGTTGGGATTGTTATTAAACTGGTATCCGTTCTTTACAAAATCCTTAGATCAACTCCGGATTTTTGGGGTTCTGCAGCGCATCGGAATCAGCTTTCTTTGCGCCTCACTTCTCGTAACAATCATCCCGAAAAAAAGAGTTTGGTGGCTGGTTATGGTTTTGCTTTTTACCTATTGCCTTATGATCTTATCCGTCGGAGAAGGGGCTCTTACGCTGGAAGGTAATTTAGTCCGAAAAGTTGATCTTTGGCTGCTGGGCGAAAATCATGTGTACAAAGGTTATGGTATACCTTTCGACCCGGAAGGACTGTTAAGCACAATACCATCCGTAGTGACAGTTTTACTGGGATATATCACAGGGGCAATGCTGACAGAATATCCGGATAAAACACAATTGATTAAAGCACTAATCAAAACAGGCACCCTTTTGACAATTTTTTCTCTGATTTTGGATCAGACCATCATTCCCATTAACAAACCCATTTGGTCAGCAAGTTATGTTTTAATAACAGCAGGTTTCGCAATGTTTCTATTGTCTTTATTGATCTGGATCATTGATATCAGGAAATGGATAACTCTTTTTGGAAAAAATGAGCATTTCAATCCCTTATCCAGGTGGGCAGAAGTGTTTCATGTTTTTGGAGTGAACCCCCTTGTTAGTTATATACTGTCCGGATTATTTGTCAAGACAGCATTACTGATAAAGATTTCAGATAAAAACCTGTATCAATGGACATTCAGTCAGGTATATCAACCTTATCTGGGTGATTATTTTGGATCTCTCGTATTTGCAATTTCTTATGCATTGTTCATCTGGATTTTTGCCTACATCCTCTACAGGAAGGAAATTATTATCAAGGCTTAACAAAAATTTCATCTAATTTTGCCACAAAAAACAGAGTGAAATCAATCCTTAGTCTATTGGGCATAGCACTTACTGTACTGTCCTGCAACAGCGATGTGTTATATGAACAAGAAGAACGTCCGGGGAATCCATGGAAATCAGACCAGATTCTGACATACAAATATGAGGTAACTGATACAATACACCCGTATGATATTGTGCTTAAGGTTCATCACAGCGATACATTCGCATATGAAAACCTATATGTTAAAATTGCTACATTTTTTCCCAAAGGAGATTCGATTGTTAGCCCGCTTTCACTTGAACTGGCAGATGACCAGGGAAACTGGCAAGGGAAATGCAAATCCGGCAACTGTGAGACAACTATTGTAATGTCTCAGGCCGCCTACTACCCACAAACCGGTATATATAAGTTGCAACTTGAACAGTTTTCAAGAGAGGATGAACTGCCAGGAATTGAAAGCATTCAGATAATCGTCAGAAAACACACCGGTAAATGACACAAAAACTCGAGCGCATCATAGCATTCTTTTCCTGGCTAATCATCACACTTTTTATAGCTTACTTTAAGTTCAGCTATCACGAATTATGGAAAGATGAATGGCAGGCTTGGTTTGTGGCGAGGGATATGTCAATTGGAAAACTACTTTCATTTCTGTATTATGAAGGCCATCCGGCGCTTTGGTATCTGTATCTGAAAATATTTACCCCTTTTTCTCAGATAGTCACAGAAACAGCTTTGTTGTCCTTCGCACATCTCGTCGTTATTTCAAGTGCGATTTGGGTGTTATTTTTCAAAGTTCAGGGCCAGTTACTTTTAAAATGGCTATATGTTCTTTCCTATTTTTTCTTCTTCGAATATGGAATCATCAATCGGGGTTACGCTTTGGTAGTACTGCTTTCGCTGATGGTAATATGGCAACTCCAGCAGGAAAATCGACAAACAAAAACATTGTTGTTCTCACTATTCCTTCTCTGTCAGACAGAGGTATATGGAGCTATGATGGCAATGGGATTTGGCGTTGTTCTTTGGGCGAAGGCAGGATATACGATTAAAACAGAAATTCAGAAAGCTGGATGGGCTATCCTTTCTGGCTTGTTTTGTTTTGTGCTCAGTGTGTTTCCCCGAACATCCGGACACGTCGCAAAAACGAAGGGAAAAATGCTCAGCCTTACAGATACCTGGCTGACATCCTTACAGGGCAATCTTAGCAATGCATTTTTGCCTGGAGGAACAAAAGATACATTTGTATACGGATGGACCATACACGGATTGCTACTTTCGGCTTTTGTGATCGCCGCACTTTATTGGATTTTCAGAAAACAGAAACACTATCTTCTTCCGCTGGCCTTTTTTACTGGCATGATGATTTTATTTAGTGCACTGGTTTTTATGGGAGGTATCAGACAGTGGGGTATGGGCTATGTGTTTTTTATGTCTTTGTTGTTACTGCAAGGCTTACACTTCCGCACAGAAAAGATATCTCTTTGGCTAGTTCTTACTTTGTCCATATTTCAAATGGTCCATGGTTTCAGGGCTTTAAAGGAAGATTTCAAGCTCCCATTCACCAATGCATTGGAGGCAGGTCTTTTTATTCGTGAGAAGGTCCCGGAAAAAGTGCCGGTTGTCGCAATCAATAAATTTGAAACAGCACCTGTAGGGGGATATGCCGGAAGAAAGTTCTATGAACTTCCTTCAGGAACACCTTTCAGTTATTTTCGGTGGGTAGACCGCATCTATATTCCTACACAGGGGGAGATTCAATTATTTGCCAGATACAAAAACGTTGGGGGAGTCGTGATCATTAGCCCAACGCCACTGGATGAAGAGAGGTTTCCATCTGCTAAATTATGGAAGCAGTTTACCTCGCTGAATTATAAAAATGAAAATTATTTTCTTTACAGCTTGCCGGTAAAGTAAATTTATTTCTCACAGGGTCCGGAAACAAAAGAAGTGATTCCGGCACACTTTGCTTCACTGGCATTGCCATATGTTTTTTGATTACATCCGCAAACAGGCATGTATTCCTTGGTAGAAACACATCCGTCAACAGGTTTTTCCTCGCAGGTATCTTTTGTACAGGCAAATATGAAGGTACAAGATAAAACCACTATACTCAATATTTTTCCACTCATCTATATAACCAGATTTTAATTAATACTAAAACGTAAAGTAACCCCTGTTCGTATGGTCGTCACAGGAAAAGAAAGAGAAGTCTTGGGTGTGATTTTCGAATAATCAAAATAAAACCGGAGCGATAGGTTCTTGTTAACATCATATTCTACTGTAGGATTCATTGTCACGGTTTTGTTACCCCTGTCTGCCTGTGCATCGATACCGGTTAGCAAGTCATAGATCTGAGAAATATCATCCCGGAGTGAGTAACTGAAATTAATTTTCAGGTCTCTTCCTTGGGCTGCCGTACCTTTATCTGTACCGAGCTTGCCCAAAAGACCGGTTAGTTTATCCTTTTCTGGACTTGTTTCATCCGCTTCCTCTTTTTTCTTGGTCTTTCTCGCCTTCTTTTTCTTTCCAAAACCTTTAAAGTTCTTGACGACATAACCCCCCCCGATCACAATTTCCTTGCTCTTGTTTTCACGCAACTGAGTAATTCCCAATTCAAGTCCCCGGGTCATTTTATATTCCAGATCCAGTTTCATGTCACTCACTGTTTTCAGACTGAGACCAATGATAGGGACAAATTGTTCCTGGATACTGACAGCTGGAATTTCCAGTCGGGAATAATAATTGTTGTTTGGTGAGAGTTCCACAAAGGGATTTGACTCATTGTAATTGGGTGATGTCTGGAAGTTATTTACCCGAATATTTGAGGTATAGCCATGTTTGAGGGTGATATTTGTAAAATTCTTTTTAAACCACCCAATTTTTGATAAGCCGTTATAATTTAACTGCCAGTTGGGTTTTGGTATATAGGTATTGCTTGCAAAAACCTTTTGCTGGTCCAGATCTACATCAAAGGCCGATTGACGCGTATAAGCGGCGATAAATGCTGGGATGGTGACGTTATTGTGTGATGGTCCGTATCCTCCGGCATAAGCTGGATCTGAAGGGTGCACCCCTGGATTACTTACATTGGGCAGTCTTCGTGAAATAATTTCCCTGTTTTCTTTAAATTGATTATAAACGCCAAAACTATTATCAAACAAGGTATTCATTGCAAAGAATGAAGCGTCAAAGGAGCCCACATCATATTTAGCAAGTTGCATGTACATCTCCTTACCGTCCATATTTTTCTTTCTGAACACCTCAGTATGGCTTTGTTGGTAGTTTTTCTTCAAAGAAACGTCTATGCTAAATTCTTTAAACGGCTCCACAAGAAGTTTTGCATCAAATGACTGCCTGCGTGTCTGAGTGAGTGCATCATTAAAGTTGCTGCTTGGATTAAACCAGTCCTTGTTGCGCTGAAGCCAGTTATTCTCTCCCGCGAGCACCGGTTGAATGCCGGAAACAAAGTCCCAGCCTGGCGCAGAAAAACCGTCTCCCATTCCCAACAGAGAAGCCTGAGGCATGAAGCCCGGAATCAGTGTGGTTCGGTCATCTTTATAATTTAATTTGACTGACCGGATCAGCATCAGCGGCCTGAGTACAATTCGTTCTGCCAGTGTGGGGTCTCTTGGCTTGTCTTCTTTTTCTTTTTTCGAAGCCTCTTCTTTTTTTCCTTTTTTATCATTGCCGCCGTCATCTTCTACCGCCAGTTCCGCTCCATCCTTACCTTTATTTGATTTTCTGGCAGGAGGGGCAGATCGCTGTCGACTTGAACGAGTGGCTTTTCCGGTCTCAATTGATTTTAAGTAGCCGGATTTTGCATAAAGCTTACTGAAATCGAAGGTAATGTTGAAGCCAGCATTTTGCTGGTTTCGGATGGTATTTCCAAGGGGCGTTCCCAGATCGTCAATCGTAATCAAGCTACCGCCTTCCCAACCGTATTCTGCCTTATAATCAGCGCCCGAATTAATCCAGTCAAGGATAGGAATGCTTTTGAACGGCAACTTATAATTTAATGATAGATTATGCGAGTAATATTTACTCCTTCCCAGCCTCTGCAGGTTCTCGTTTCTGTAGCGCGTAGGATATGTGGGTTCGTCGATGACATTTTGAGTGACGTTGTTGCCATACTGGTCTACCCATTCCCGATCCTCGGCTGTATCTGCAATACCGGACTGGCGAATCTGGTCTACAATAGATCGACTGTTCACGCGGAAATTAAACCGCAGCGACCGGGTCAAATCCCAGTCTAGTACATAGTTCCTTTCCCAGTTCAGTCGTTTATCATCAAAAATAAATACAGGACTCACCGGCAATCGGAAAGTACGCGAATTATTCTGATCCACCAGCCTGCTTGTAAACGAAAAGTTGCTGGGCAACAGGCTAAAATTAAAATCAGACAATAACTTCAATGCCGACCCTTTGATAAATTTAAAAGGTTCGATATAAGTGCTTTTTCGCGAGTAAACATAATCCACGCCCAGAGATCGCTGAATGGTTTTGTCCTGTTTTACGAGAGGGTCAGATTTTGTGTTTTCGGTAAATGCGTAGGATAAACCCACATTTGAAGGAGACCAGGGCTTTCCGCTTCCCCCTGCCTGTGTCTTCACGTTTGTCACGTTGAAGGTTTTGATAGTGATTTCTTCTCTCGCTACTTCACGAATAGAATCTTTCACATTGCTTTCAGGAATCAGGCTAAGTTTGTCTTTTACTTCAAGATCCTGATCAAAAGGATCAAACTGAGGGGTCACAAAGGTCTTCTGATATTGTGCATAGACGGGAACTGTTAGTTGCAGACCTTTCGGCAGCACTTTTCCTGCATCAACGTTTGCAGCAACGTCATATTGTATGGTTTCCTCCCTGTTACGTTCGAGGAGTCGTTTATCCAACGCCCCAAAACCTATACTGCTGTAATTTCCGGATACGTTGATTTCGCCCAGGTCGGCCATTTGAATTTGCATTTTTGCCTGAGCTGCCACTCCTCCGGATTCTTCAAAACCGGTCACCCTCATTTCATTAACCCAGACCTCACCATTATACAACTTGTCTTTATCCTTATTTCGAATCGCAATTTGAAACACCTTTACAGCGCCCAGGGATGGATTCCCGACCATTCGGATGATGTCTCCTTTTTCGGGATTCACGACCATTTCAATGGTGTCTCTTACGGCTTTATTGTTTTTTATCCGGAACCGTTTCAATTCAAGCAAGCTGTCAAGAGGAATATTGATATAATTCTTGTCAGGCCATATATTGCCGGGATTCTGGCTCGCCGTGCTACCTAGGTCTTTTGACAGGGTCAACGGGAGTTCATACTCATAGAAATTATTTGCGGCCTTTGTTTTGGATCTTGTGTTGCTGCTATTGTCAAAATCCTTTCCGATACGCACGACAACAGATAATTTTCCATCTTCTATAAATGGACCATCATTTGCTCTTTCTGCGTGAACAAACATTTGAAAACGCTTGTATAGTGCAAGATTTACGTTGGCCAGCTTAGTCATGCTCACTTCGCAATCGTCGGGAAGCTTTTTAAATTTCATGACGATGGATCGTTCGTCCTGCAGCAGGTTAGCAAATGTACCAAAAGCCTGTGTACGCACGACTCCCTTTGGTGTGACGTAATTGAAAGGCAGCTTTCCAGAGTTTTCCTCAATCCCTACGTCGTCGATACTAAATTCGATGGTTCTTGGATCGAAGTCAGTGACGCAATTGGGTTTTTGCTTTCTCCATTGACTGCGCTGCAATTGGAAGTCCGCAAGTCGGAAAGTTTTCGGTGACTTAAAATTGGTAAGGTAGAGTCGCATGAACTGAATCGCCCTGAATCCTGCAATTCCATTAATCGGCACTCCGGCATTAATTGGTACTTGAAAACGGTACCATTTTTCCTGCTTTCCGTTTGGAGCAGTTACAATGGTGGTTTGTCGGTAATGATTCCCTAAAATCGAGGTATCCAGTTCGTTTGTGCCCGGAATTTTTCGGATAACGATTTTATATTCATAGAATGCTTCCGTCTGGTCCAGTGATTTATTATTATTGACGTCTTCATTGTCCGGATACCGGTTTCCTCTGATAAAATTATTGGTTTGACTGTTGTTTAGAGGTGCATTTCCTTCGGGACCGTTAAACCCTTTCATTCGGTTGAGCAGGTTGGGTTCGTTGTTGAGAGACTCATCATTGAAAAATAAAAAGTCGTCATTTGCAGGGTCTGTGGCCACTTCAGGAAGATTAATGATGTTGTTTTCATTCAACCAGTATTGGAACTTTTCCTGTTCCTGTGCATTACTCAATCCGTCAAAACCCAGATCCTGGTTTTTTCCTTCCTGCAAATCGAAACCATTGACCATAGGAATGCTCACAGTGGCACGACCGTAAATGGTGTTGGTGGTGGGTACACGGCGTGTTGTAGTCGGGATGGCATTTTCAAAAAACAGAAAGTTGTCTTTAATGATATCCTCCGATACGCTTCCCAGGTTAAAAATAATTTCCCCTTCTTCATCCTCAGGGTGTACGGTACCATCAAGCCGATCCATAAATGGATTTAGCATCCAGAATTCAATGCTTTCGTAATTGGCTGCTTCGAAGTCTGAGTTCTGGAAGTAACGCATGATGCCAGCCCATCTTTTTTCTGGATTGTTCAGGACAATCTTATTATTCTGCACTCTGAAACCGCTGCTGTTGGCCTCTATATTTCCATTTCGGGTTTCGAAGTTGTAAGGCCCTCTGTCGGAGGGGTAGTAATTGAGGTCAAAAGTAAATAATTGCTGTTGCCCCGGTTGCACCTGTCTGTTTGAGAATAATTCAGTCTGCTGAATGATACGCGCATAAGGGTTATTGTTGTCTTCGGCTGTTCGTCGGGTGCCCAGGTCAAGAGAGTACCAGTTCAATCTTGCCCGGTTTGCGTTGTAGGCCAGAGAGTTGTCTTTGAGTGCTTCGGGAAAAATATTTGTGGAAAGGGCGGATGCGCTGGGCGTACTTGCCAGTGTCCATTGGTTATAATTGAAGCCACCCAGATTCAGTGTCGTGATGGCTCCTTCAAAATCATCGATGTTGGCGATTCCTGAATCATCAAACGATGTATTTATGGCCTTTGAGTGTCCGGGCAATATACCGGCTACCTCTGCTGTGAGGTTTATATTGGATTTTTCCGACGTGCTATAAAAAGGCAGTTTATCAATAATTTTAGTTACCAAAGGTACTTCATTGCTGTAGTTGTAATCCAGCCCGAAAATCCGGTTGTTGATCGGGTCATCACCCACGTTGACCTTTTGGGTAAAAGGCCGTTCGTACAATCGAAGATATGTGGCCCCCAGGCTAGATTTTTTATTAAATTGATATTCGGCACGCAAACCCAACATGTTTTTTTGTTGAAGACTAAACAGCGAATTATCCTCAAAACGAACGTCTATGGGTGTGCCCTGAGCCAGGTATGTTTCATTAATGATCCGGAGCCGGCCCAAAGAATAATCGATCTCATAATCCTGACCTTCCACCAGCTGCTTGCCGCCGGCCGATACTCTCACAGACCCCTGCGGCACAAAGGGACCCAAAGGAATTTCTCCATTATTTGCAGTGGATTTTACCTTTCCCAGCATTCGGAATTTGTTCTTAGCGAGATCCTGAGCGGCAATACTAATGGTTGTGTCATACAATTCCTGATACCTGTATTTGGCTAGCAGCAGCGAATCTGAGATCGTGATGTTAGGTAAGTACTGTTCAATTTTTTCTGCGCTAAGGTGATTTCCGAAAGGCTCTAGCACCGGAAAAACCACGCTTCCGCTTCGCTCAATCACAGTCACGCCTGAAATGTAATCAAAGTAGCCATCCGGTTGCGGGTCTCCAAAGCGATTTAACCTGTCGAGGTTAAAAAGTTGGAGGAGTGGAAGCTTATTCAAGCCTTTTTCTGGCAGGAATTTTTTCAGAGTAGCGTCATTATAATCGTCTTCATAAAAAATATCGAATTCAAAATCCTGCTGATTGAGCTGATTCGTGCGAAGACTGTATACATTTTTCATCATCAGATTCCACATTGGCGAGGTAGTCACCTGATTGGTTGATTTGATGAGCTTAACAAAGTGTACTTTCGGCGGCTCTATGCGGGTGGTATCGGTCTGGCTACCTGGCTGAACCGAACTTGCCGACAATTGACCTACCTGATACAGGGTGTCACAATTGGATGTGTAATAATAATTGTAGGCAACGCCCAGAACCTGATTTGGGCGCAAGCGGATATTCAGAGATAAGGTACCTAGTTTAGGATGGTAAGTAAACTCAGAAGATGAAAGTCGTCGTCCCCTGAACACTTCAAAGTCTCGGGTTCTTTTTAGCCTGAATTCAGGGCCCGAAAGCTGCCGGGCTACCTCGTCGATATCTACAATATCTCTGTTCTTGATGATTTTGCTGTAAATGTTATTGGCGGCATTTCTTGGCAGACAATTTTCCAGATCGTCCTTTGCCTGGCAATTGACCTGGGCAAAATCAGGATCAGAGGTAAACCTTGAAGGATCAGGCTCTCCCAGGTCTGCAATGGCAGTCACCATAGTGGAGTTGTCCTGATATTCAGGCCTGTCGTCAGAAATCCATACCTCAATCTGAGCTATCTGATGAGGTGTTCCAATGTATGGAATATTGGAAAGATTCCTTTCATAGGCATCTCGATTGTAATGAGAAAGGAAGAAATGTCTGTTTTCATCGTATTCATTTGGAGTAATAGTAAACTCCTGAACAGACACCCCATTTTCAACCTTGATATTGTTTGATCGGGATCTTTGTTGAGAAGCCAGAGCCGTAATCCGCAATCGGGCAAACTGCAATTCAGTTTTTAGCCCGAAAAGACTTTGAGCTCCTTGAATCAAATTTCCACGCAAAGGCAGACTGACGTTACCGGCCTCAATTTTCTTGATAATGTCATCTTCAGAAAAAGCATCTGAATCAAAGGCGAGTTTGATTTGCCTGTCAAAATCAAACGTCGACTGGGTATCGTAGTTGAATTTGAGGTCCATTTTCTTTCCGATCTTTCCGTCGACGTTCATTTTAATCAGTGGAGTTGGGAAATCAGGCTGGCTTTGCCTTTGCGCACGCAGAGGAAGTTGGGGATCGTCTCTTCTGCTGTACAACCAACCAACACTTAGATTTACACTTCCCTGAGGCTGAATATTTACTTCAGTACCACCAAACAATCTGTCAATCAGGCTGTTTTGCAAATCGATTTTGTCCATGGGGTCAACACGCCCAGACCTTGACTTTTTGTCCGACTTGATTCCCGCCAGCGTCTGAAAGTACAACCTTTCCTGTTCTTCAGCCCGGTAAGCCAGATATTCCTCAAAGGTCATGTAGGTCGGCGTCCTGTAATATTCATCACCAATTTTCTCAAGAATCACATACTGTCCAGTTTCAGGATCGTATTCTACCTTTTGGTTGATTTCTTTTGTAAGAATATCAAAAGGATTGTATTTTTTATCTGTGATGTAATCATCCTTTCGGTCTTCTAGGGGAATCGTATCCGTGTAGAGTACAGTAGAGGCACCCTGAAACGGAAGAAATCCGTTCCTTTCCTCAGTCCCGGAATAGCTTCCGGTTACGAAAAAGGCACAACAAATAAAAGCAACAAAACCTCGCCAATAACTCATAATCATCATATCGTTAACAAAACAGACCCCCTGCCAGGCAGAGGTTTGTGGTTATAACATCGAAATACAACGTTTGCATCATATAATTTGGTATGTGGGCACCTGATTTTTATGAACTCATTTGTCTCAGAGCCATTTTAATCAATTCTTCCACCTGCTGTATGGCAGGTGATTTGTCCAAAACTGCCTTTACTTGCTTCTCTACGACAGGACGTGGAAAACCAAGAGCAACCAGCGCTGAGATCGCCTCCTGTCTAAAAGGAAAATCACTTACAGCAGAAGATGGTTTAATCCCCTCTGCAGTAATCGTTTTTCCCAGTTTATCTTTCAGGTCCAGAATAATCCTCTTGGCAGTTTTGGCCCCAATTCCTTTTACTTTTGAAAGGGCCACTTCATCTTCCCTTAATATTGCCGAGGCGACTTCTTCGGGAGACATATAGGATAATATGACCCTGGCGGTGTTTACCCCAATTCCCGAAACAGAAATCAGGTGGATAAATAATGTACGTTCTTCCTCTTCGTAAAACCCATACAAGGACTGCTCGTCTTCCTTCACATGAAGGTATGTCAGTACTTTTACCTTATTCAAAGATTCCAGACGACTGTATGTATTTAAACTGATGTTGACGTGATAACCCACCCCATGACATTCTATATATATGAATGCAGGGTTTTTGAGGGTTATTTCACCGTTTAGATAAGCAATCAAGTATAAATATTTATTTAGAAATTATAACAGACAAGGAACACAAAGCTTCCAACCTACAAAGGTACGGATTTTATATATTTTAAAGAAGTCTAATATGATTTGGTTTTCATACTGCGGTTCTGTTCCCATGTCCAGGCAGTTCTCATGATGTCCTCAACCCCAAAATTTGGTTTCCATTTCAGGTTTTTGCTTGCCTTTGAATAATCGGAATATATCGCAACCACATCTCCAGGTCTTCGGTCTCCCATTCTATAAGGTAACTTTACCCCCGTCACCTGCTCGAATGCCTGGATGATTTCAAGAACAGAAAGGCCCTGACCAATACCCAGGTTGTAAATGTCGACTGCTTCGGCTTGTTTTCCGCTAAGCAAATAATTCAAAGCAAGTACATGGGCCCGGGCAAGATCAGAAACATGAATATAGTCCCGGACACAGCTTCCATCCCGCGTGGGATAGTCAGTACCAAAAACTGTCAACTCCTGTCTTTTACCAATGGCAGCTTCTGTAATGGCAGGAACCAGATTTTGAGGAGCGTTCATCGGAGACTCCCCCAACAATCCACTGGCATGCGCTCCTGCAGGATTGAAATACCGAAGAAGAATACTTTGGGTCTTGGAATTTGCCAGACAGTCACAAATCATTTCCTCACCCATTTGTTTTGTACGGCCATATGGCGAGGCTGCCTCTTTCAATGGAGTTTGTTCATCTACCGGACACGTTTCTGTATCACCATAAACGGTACAACTGGAACTAAAGATGAAGGAGGAAATGTTGTATTTCAAACACATTTCCAGCATATTGAGGAGAGAATTCAGATTATTTCTGAAATAAAGAACAGGTTTCTCCACAGATTCTCCCACAGCTTTCAAGGCGGCAAAATGAATAATCCCAGAAAGGTCAGGATGATCGGTAAAAATACACTCAGAATGTTCCCTGTCACAGAGATCGACGCGATAGAAAGGTATCTTAACTCCGGTCAGCTCATGGATACCCTGTAAAGAGGACTCGTCAGAGTTTATGCAATTGTCTGCACAAACCACATCGTACCCCGCTTCAATAAGCTCAACAATCGTATGACTTCCAATGTATCCGGTACCCCCAGTGACAAGTATTTTTTTTTTCTTCATCATTGTGTTTATCGCAGTTCTTTTCTCAGTCGGGCCACTGGAATATTTAATTGCTCACGGTATTTTGCAATTGTCCGACGGGCAATATTATACCCCTTTTCTGACAAAATCTCCATCAGTCTCTCATCAGATAAAGGCTTGGTCTTATCTTCCCGCGCAACCTCATCATTCAGAATTGTCTTGATTTCCAAAGTGGAAACTTCTGCCCCATCCTGCATTTGCATAGATTCAGAAAAGAAGTCCTTTAGTTTTTTTGTTCCAAATTCGGTTTGCACAAACTTACTGTTTGCAACGCGGCTGACTGTGGAAATGTCAAGCCCTGTCACTTCCGCCACATCTTTCAGAATCATAGGCTTTATCCTTCGTTCATCACCTGTAGTAAAATATTCCTGCTGGTATTGCATAATCGCATACATGGTTCTGTATAATGTATCCTGCCGCTGCTTGATCGCATCGATAAACCACTTTGCTGAATCAATTTTTTGTTTGATAAACAAAACCGCCTCTTTTTCCGGCCTGGTAGCCTTTCTTCCATGAACCGCATCCCGATATCCCTTCAGCATTTCCGTATACTGATCGTTAATTCTCAAATCTGGAGCGTTTTTACTGTTGAGCGTAAGTTCCAGTTCACCATCTCTGTTATAAATAATAAAATCAGGGATAATGTATTGACTTCCCGAACCAGAACCGTCAATCATTCCGGCAGGTTTGGGGTTACACTTCAAAATTTCATCTATAGCCACTTTGAGTTCACTGTCTGAGAGGCTCAACAGCTTTTTCATTCGGAGATAATGTTTTTTTGTAAACTCCTCAAAAAAATCAGTGAGGATTCTCAGCGCAAGTATTCTCTCATGAATGAGAATATTCGGCTCTTTTTCTATTTTGTCTTCCAGTTGAAGAATCAGACACTCCTGTAGATTTCTTGCGCAAATCCCAGCCGGCTCGAATTTTTGAATTTTTCGTACAATAAACATGACCTCTTCCAGATCTGTTTCTATATTTTGGGCAAACAACACATCATCAACAATTGATGAGGGCTCCCGCCGAAGGTATCCATCCTCATCAATGGATCCTATGATCTGCATCGCAATCAGATATTGCTGTTGATCCAGATCAAGCATACCCAGCTGTCTTTCCAGGCTTTCATGAAATGTATTCTCAACAGCCACAGGCATTGTTCGTTCTTCTTCATTCATATATTCTTCACCCTTCATCTTATAGCTGGACGGGTCGTCATCCAGGTACTCGTTCAGGTAGTCGTCAAACTCAAATTCCTTTTCACCGGCATCAGAATCTCCCTCCTGGTTATCGGAGGCAGAAAAGGAATCTCCATCAAGATCAAACACATCATCATAATCGTCTCCTTCTTCCAGTGCTGGATTGGATTCCAGTTCCTCCTTAATTCTTTGCTCAAGGCTTGCGGTGGGAATCTGAAGCAGTTTCATCAGCTGAATCTGTTGTGGAGACAGCTTTTGCAACATTTTCTGGCTAAGACTTTGCTTTAACATTCTCTTTTCTTTTTCACTTTAACAAAAACAGAAACAACAGAATTTTATTTC
Source organism: Saprospiraceae bacterium (assembly GCA_021298335.1). Lineage (GTDB taxonomy): Bacteria > Bacteroidota > Bacteroidia > Chitinophagales > Saprospiraceae > OLB9. The sequence continues at coordinate 19,997 of JAJTEZ010000001.1, forward strand.
TGGTTTCCTACCATTCAATAAATACAATTAGTATGTTTACGGGACAAATATAATAAGTTAAACAATCATATTATAAATTTTATTAATATTTTGTATATTTTCATTCAACCAATAACAAATTATTTAAATATTTAATAACATGAGTATTGCTCAACGATTAGGTCTTCTTCGCGCTGCCATGCAAACAAAAGGTATAGATGCAGTGATAGTACCTACAGCTGACCCGCACCAAAGTGAATACATTCCGGCATTCTGGCAGGAAAGGGAATGGATCTCAGGTTTTACCGGCTCAGCTGGACTGGTCGTCGTTGAAAAGGACCATGCTGCCCTTTGGACAGATTCAAGATATTTTCTTCAGGCCGAAATGGAATTAAGGGAGACAGGCGTCCTCCTTCAGAAAATGGTAAACCAGTTTGGTAGCCCATACATTGACGATCTGGCAGAGAGGTTGCCCGAAGGCTCAACAGTGGGAGTAAATGGGTTTCTGTTTTCCAGATCTTCTGTTGAGGCTATGCAGGCCAGGTTTACGTCAAAAGGCATTCATCTGAATTACAGGTGTGATATATTTTCAGATATATGGGAAAATCGTCCGGAATTGTCAAGCTCTCCAATTTCCTGTTTTGAAGATCAATATACAGGACAGTCACTGCAGGATAAATTAAATGCAATTCGCAGTGAGCTGGGTAAAAATGGGGCACAAAACCATCTCATTACAGCATTGGACGATCTTGCCTGGACATTTAATATACGAGGAAAAGATGTAGAATTTAATCCAGTGTCATTGGGCTATGCAATCATTGGTGAAACAACAGCAACGATTTTTATTGATGAATTCAGACTTACACCCAAAGTCAAGTCGGCATTTAAAAAAGCCGGGGTCAGCATTCGCCAGTACAACGAACTGATCTCGTTTCTTTCCAATATGAAGGAGCACGATACAATTCTGATTGATCCTTACCTCTGCAGCATGGCTGTGTACGAATCAGTCAATGCAACCATTGTACATGGGCCATCAATTGCCAAAAAGCTGAAAGCAATCAAAAACGAAAAAGAAAGCCAGCACATCCGACAAGCAATGCGCAAAGATGGTGCAGCGCTGGCGGCTACATTTTTTTGGCTTGAAAATGCGCTGAATCATAAAGAGAATGTCACAGAATTTATCCTTGCACAAAAGCTGGCTGAGTTTCGAGCCACTCAAAAGCTTTATCAGGGCGAAAGTTTTTCAGCAATAGTCGGATATAAATCCAACGGGGCTATCATCCATTATCGCCCCGAAGAAGAAACTTCTGCAAGAATTGCCTCTGAGGGAATATTGCTGGTAGATTCAGGTGGCCAGTACCTCGATGGTACAACGGACATTACCCGCACATTTGCTCTAAGCCAGCCATCGGACGAACAAAAAACAGCCTATACGCTCATCCTTAAAGGGCTGATTGCTTTATCGCGGGCAATATTTCCCGAAGGCACTATGGGTGTACAACTGGATACGCTTGCCCGTCAGTTTTTATGGTCTCACGGGCTCAACTATGGTCATGGTACGGGCCACGGCGTAGGTTTTTATCTGAACGTGCATGAACCGCCACAGGGCTTTGCCCCGGGAATTGCGGAGAGAGGTAAAACAATCCATGAACCTGGCATGCTTAGCAGTAACGAACCCGGATTTTATAAAACAGGTGAATTTGGCATTAGACTTGAAAATTTAATTCTCGTTGAAAAATCATCCATGCAGGGCTTCTTACAATTTGAGACTGTCACCCTCTACCCTTTCGACCACACACTGATTCAGGATTTCCTCCTGACCAGGGAAGAGAAAGACTGGATCAATACTTACCACAAAAAAGTGTATTCCCAGGTAAGCCCTTTGCTTACAGCTGACATTAAGTTGTGGTTTAAGGATAAGTGCAGGAGGCTGAAGTAAAATCAGATGCGGCCCCAGGTATTATACTTTAATATGCAGTAAATTGCCCGGAATCCGTCTTTCCAGTTGATTTTTTTACCCTCTGCATAGGTCCGTCCGTAGTAGGAAATCCCTACTTCGTAAATTCTGATCCCGGGTATTCTTGCAATTCTTGCTGTGACCTCTGGTTCAAAGCCAAAGCGTTTTTCCTGAAGGGTTACATTTTTGATAATTTCCGCCTTCCACATTTTATAGCATGTCTCCATGTCTGTCAGATTCAGATTTGTCATTGCGTTGGATAGAAAGGTGAGAATCTTATTTCCAATCGAATGCCAGAAAAATAAGATTCTGTGGGCATTTCCCCCCATGAATCTCGATCCGTAAACAACATCAGCAAAGCCATCAAGAATGGGTTTGAGCAGCATGTTAAACTCTTCAGGGTCGTATTCAAGATCTGCATCCTGAACGATGACCAGACTACCTGCAGCCTTTTGAATTCCGGTGTGCAAGGCAGCCCCTTTTCCCTGATTTACAGAGTGTTTGTAATAAGAAATCTGAGTATCATTGTGCTTCTCCATATATTCCTGTACTTTTTTTTCCGTATCATCCGATGAACAATCGTTCACAATGATGATTTCTTTATCAACACCTCCAATGAGATGTACAGAACGCACTTTGTCGAGAATGGTATGAATGGTTTTTCCTTCATTATAGGCCGGTATGATTACAGAAAGTGTATGGTTCATATTTTAGATTTTACACAGTGCTCTTTTTGGTGAAAATAGTTACTTTCGAGGCCAAAATTGAAAAGCACACCAATTAATAAACAGCAAAAGTAAAAAAATGACCTTTCATTCACTAAAGATCCGTAAGATTGTACAGGAAACACCTACGGCTATCACGATTTATTTTGACATCCCTCAAGAGAGAAAGCCAGATTTTCACTACGAAGCCGGCCAATATCTGACAATAAAAGCCACGATCAACGGCAAGGAAATTCGTCGTGCGTATTCCATCTGCACGACACCGATCGATCAGGCATTGGCTGTGACAGTCAAAAAAGTGCCTCAGGGGCAGATGTCAAATTACCTGCACCAACAGGTGCGTGAAGGTGATCATCTTGACGTGATGTCACCGCAAGGCCATTTTGTGGTCAGACCAGACCACGCACGTGAAAGAGACTATTATTTTATTGCGGCCGGAAGTGGTATTACCCCAGTGATTTCCATGATTCGGACCATTCTGGAAGAAGAGCCCAAATCGCGGTGTCATCTCTTGTATGGGAATAAAAACGAAACTGAGATTATCTTCAGAAGTCAAATTGAAGGACTTCTCAGTAAATATGAAGGTCAATTTACATCAGAAATCATTCTTAGTCAGCCTCTGGTCAGAAAGGAAGGGGGCGTTGCAGGTCTTTTTGCAAAAAAAATCATTGACTGGAAGGGTAAAACCGGACGAATTACTCCTGGCGTTTTCAAAACTTTTCTGGGAGACAACCCTACGGCGATAAAAGATAAACATTATTTATTGTGTGGCCCCGGAGACATGATTTTAACACTGGAGTCTTATCTACGGGATGGAGGAACTGACACGCATTGCATTCACCGAGAATTTTTTACTACCGCATCCGGACAAAAAGAGGAAAAAAATGATGAAGCTGCCGCGTTATCCGCAATGCATGTTACCCTTCATGGACAAACTTTTGAACTTGATGTTCCTGCGGGCAAAACGATTTTGGATGTTTTGGTCGACGCCAAAAAAGATCCTCCCTACTCATGTACAAGCGGCGCCTGTTCTACCTGTATGGCAAAAGTAACAGCAGGAGAAGTCAAAATGGACAGTTGCTATGCCCTAGACGAAGATGAAGTTGCTGCAGGATTCATCCTTACCTGTCAGGCAAGACCTCTGACAGAAAAGGTGGAGATTACCTTTGATGTCTGATCAATCTGTCAAATGAACACTCCCGGACTTTCAATCCTGAAAACACCGGCATATTGCAGCATACAGGATGCCGGAAGATATGGATGGAGGCATGCCGGTGTACCTGTATCAGGATGGATGGATACTCAGAGCGCTTTGCTAGCCAATCAACTTCTGCAAAATATTCCATATGCTCCTGTGATTGAGTGTTTGGGTTCCGGCGGAGAATTCTTGTTTCATGATTCGGTGTGGATCGTATGTACAGGTGCAAAAGCAAACATTGCGATTGATAACCAACCCATTGAAACAAATAAGGTTATTCAGGTTTCACAAGGGCAAACACTTCACATTGGAGCATTTATGGAGGGACATGTACTCTACCTTGGCTTGGCCGGAAGCATTTATACCCAACAGGTTCTGGGCAGTCAATCACCGATTCAGTGCGCCCATCAGCAACGCCTGGAAAAAGGTATGACAATCATCGGAGATTGGAAGAAATCCATGCAACCTTCCACAAGCAGAATCTCTAACAACGCAAATTATAAAGAGTTATGTGTGCCTGTTTTGCCAGGACCAGAGTATCACTGGCTCAACCAGCAGCATAGACAAACACTTCAGGGAATATTCAGGGTTTCTACCCGAGCAGACAGGATGGCATACCTGCTTGAGGGTCCCCGAATCATAGCCGAGATACAGAGAAATATGCGTACATCGGCCGTGATGCCCGGAGTGATTCAGTGGCTTCCATCCGGCACTTTGATGATTCTGATGCGCGATTGTCAGACGACTGGTGGTTATCCGAGGATTGCGATTCTTGAAGAAGCGAGCATCAATCTTATTGCACAGAAACCCCCGGGTAGTCAGATTAGCTTTGCAATACAGACATAGTGTGGAAGATGGCGCAAATCTTTTGGAACATACCCAATGAATCAGGTCCGGATTATGAAGTTGGACTTTACCACGGAGAGAAGAGTGGACATGTCATTGTATACTCCGGAACCGCAATACTCCGGATTGCATTTTCCGTAACAGCGTCTGCCAGCTACTCATTTTTGCTTGGCGATTCATTGTACCTGATCAAACTGACGTTTGATGCAGAAGAGTGGAAATACTTCCTTGAATCCGTAGAGAATGGTCTGCAGATCCCTCAAAGCAACCTTACCCGGAAAGAACAGCCTTTCCCTTCTGATGCAATTAAAATAACGTTGATTATTTTTATAGTAGTGTTGCTTTTGGCAGGATATTTCTATTTTGTCATCGGATGATCCTTACATTTGCATCCTGATTTTATTTTTTACAGACTTTAGAAAATCCGCAAATTTGAACAACTTAGCCAGACATACAGAAGCGTTGATTTTTGCCGCTAACCCATCTATTTCTCTTGAGGAGATGAAAGCTACCCTTGAAGAGATACTCGGAATTGCAATCAGTCTTGATGAAATCATAGAGGCTATTGAAGCGTTGAAAGTCAGATATTCGGAAGATTTTTATGCATTTGAACCCGTTGAAATAGCAGGAGGATTTCGGTTTATGACCAAAGGAGCGTACCATCTCACAATAGGCACATTTTTGAAGCAAAATACTCAGAAAAAATTAAGCCGTTCGGCGATGGAATCACTTGCAATCATCGCTTATCGCCAGCCAGTGACTAAGGCCGAAATAGAGTCAATCAGAGGAGTAAACAGTGATTATACCATTCAAAAACTTTTGGAAAAGGATTTGATTGAAATTACCGGTAGGAGCGAAGGGCCGGGGAAGCCCCTTCTCTATAGCACTTCACAAAAGTTTACTGATTATTTTGGTTTAAAGTCAATCGCTGATCTCCCCAGGTTAAAGGAAATTGAACCTGTGGATCACCAGATTGGGGAACCTATGCCGATAGAGACACAAAACCCTGCGGAGGAAAAATCTGTTTCAGAGGAAGAAAATCACTAAAATGTCAGACACAGCCTTAATCAACAGAGTAGCGGAAAGCGGTATTATCACCATCAACCTGGAAGAATGGTATCCCTCGGAAGAAATCGTCACCTTTGATCTAAAAAAATATTTATTTCACGAACTGATCCTTAGGGAAAAGGATTTCAGACAGGCTCTTTTGGAACAGGACTGGTCGGTATTTCAACATAAAATTGTACTGATTAACTGTACCGCAGACGCTATCATACCTCTTTGGGCCTATATGCTGGTAGCAAATTATCTTTCGGGCATTGCATCGGATGTATTTCAGGGTGAAGCAGAAGAGTACCTGACGTGTTACTATAAGAAAGTAATAGAATCCCTCGATACCAAACAATATGAAGGACAACGTATCGTTATCAAAGGGTGCAGCCACAAACCGGTGCCGGCACAGGCATACGCAAGCATGACAATAAGGTTAAAGCCCCTTGCTCTAAGCATCATGTTTGGAGAACCTTGCAGCACAGTACCCATTTTTAAAAAACCCAAATCTGCTGAATAAATTATTATATGATGACTCAAAATCGAATCTCCGTTTTTTTTGCCCTGAGTTTTCTGGTCAGTACTACTCTGCTTTTTTTAAGTTATACAGAAAATGACAAACCAAATGTTCTACGACAAAACGTGACCGCGGTCAACCTGAATCGCGAATTTGCCTTTGCAGGAGAGACTTTACCCATTAATGATGATACGAGGGAACGTCTGGATAAGGAGTTGTCTGTCAATGCTTATCTGCAGTCCACCACACTTCTTAATTTGAAGAGAGCAGCGAGATATTTTCCTGAAGTAGAACGTATTTTGAAAGAAAATGAGATTCCAGAGGATTTCAAATACCTCGCCATTGCAGAAAGTGGTTTGCGAAACGTCACATCTTCCGCCAGTGCCAAGGGATATTGGCAATTTATGCTTCCTGCAGCAAAAGAAATGGGTCTGGAAGTAACAGAAGAGGTGGACGAGAGAATGCATATCGAAAAATCTACAAAAGCAGCATGTGCTTACCTGAATAAACTATATAAACGCTTTGGAAGCTGGACCAATGCCGCTGCTGCATACAACATGGGGGCGGGAGGTCTGGCCAAATACATTGCAGAACAAAAGGAATCAGATTATTATCACCTTCATCTCAATGAAGAGACCTCCAGATATGTGTTTAGAATTATCGCTATAAAAGACATCATGAGCAATCCGGAAACTTATGGTTATTTTTTAGAACAAGACCACTATTACCAGCCTCACCAGAAGTTAAAACAAATCCAGATATCCCACACTATTCCCAATCTGGTAGACTTTGCAAAACAACAAAAGACCACATTGCGAATGCTCAAATACTACAATCCTTGGCTGACAGGTAGCCAGCTTACGGTGAAAGCTGGTAAGATGTATAGCATATTGATCCCCGACGTGTAGTGCGCTGATAAGAAAAGCATTTCAGATTACTACAATCAGGATTCAAAACAGAAACAGACTTTTACAATCCAAGAGCCTTTTTGATCTGCTCTGTATGCTCAGCAGCTACAACGTCTCCAATAAGATGTGTTATCACACCTTTTTCATCAGTCACAACGGTCGTACGGTAAGTGCCCATCACTTCTTTACCCATAAACATTTTCGGACCAAAAAACCCAAAGGCATTCAACATGGACATTTCAGGATCTGCAATCAATGAAAAGGGAAGAGAGTATTTATCGATAAATTTTTGATGTTTTTTGGCGGTATCCTTGCTGATGCCCAGTACAGTGTAGCCTTGTTGTTCGAAAAAGGAATAGTTATCCCGAAGATTGCAGGCTTCTTTCGTGCAGGTTGGTGTATCGTCCTGCGGATAAAAAAACAAAATGTGTTTTTTTCCGACGATTGAGGACTCCGTGATTTCTTCACCTGTCTGCAGAGTTGCCCGGAATGCAGGCACCAAGTCTCCTACGGTTACATTTCCCATATATATTATCTTATTTGGCAGCGAAACATGAAACAAATGATAAAGTTTTTAGAAAAAATGACGAATTGTCACTTAAATGGTAAAATTAACGCCAAAATGGCGGTGTTTTTCAATTGGATACAAATTTGATGCTGCGTTATCGAAAACAAACACAACCCATCATCATGAATTACGATCAATTTACCATCCATGCCCAGGAGTCATTAAGCAAGGCTCAGCAAATCGCTGCTTCTCTCGATCAACAGACTGTGGATACGGCTCACCTGATCAAAGGCGTCTGGGAAACAGACGCCAGACTGACAGAGTTTTTATTCCAGAAAGCAGGAATCAATACACCGGCACTTGAGAAGGCTATTTCGCAACAATTGGAAAAATACCCGAAGGTACAAGGCTCCGAAAAGCAGTATCTCACCCATGATGCAAACAAAGCATTGAGTAATGCAAAAAAGGCCATGGCTGAAATGGGTGATGAGTTTGTTTCTACCGAATTACTGATTCTGGGGATTTTGGATGGCAATGACCAGACATCCAGGATATTGAAAGAGGCAGGTTTAACCAAGGAACTGCTTAAAAAGGCCATCCTGGAATTGCGGAAAGGAGCTCGCGTCAAAAGTCAGGCTGCGGAAAACCAATATCAGGCCTTGAAAAAGTATGCACAGGATCTGAATGAAATGGCAGAAAATGGCAAACTGGATCCGATCATAGGAAGGGATGAGGAAATCAGAAGAATTTTACACATTCTTTCCCGAAGGAAGAAAAACAATCCCATTTTACTGGGTGATCCCGGTGTAGGGAAAACCGCCATTGTTGAGGGTATCGCATGGCGAATTGTAAGCCAGGACGTACCGGAAAATCTAAAATCCAAAAGACTGTTTACACTGGATATGGCGGCGCTGATTGCCGGTGCCAAATATAAAGGTGAGTTTGAAGAGCGCTTGAAGGCAGTCATCAACGAAGTCATAGCCTCGGAGGGAGAGGTGATTCTGTTTATAGATGAAATTCACACTTTGATAGGTGCCGGAGGAGGCCAGGGAGCTATGGATGCAGCCAACATACTCAAACCGGCATTGGCCAGAGGCGAACTGCGAACCATTGGGGCAACTACTCTCGATGAATATCAAAAATATTTTGAAAACGATAAGGCCCTGGTTAGGAGATTTCAGACTGTCACGATTGATGAGCCAACTGTAGAGGATACGATTTCCATACTGCGGGGCATCCAGGACAAATATGAAGTCTATCATAAGATCGGCATCCTTGACGAGGCACTGATTGCGGCAGCAGAACTATCACACAGGTATATTTCAGAACGAAAACTACCCGACAAAGCTATTGATTTGATTGATGAAGCAGCTGCAAAACTCCGCCTGGAACTCGATTCTGTTCCCGAAGATGTCGATGAGATGGATAGAAAATTGCGACAGCTTGAGATAGAAAGGGAGTTTATCAAAAAGGAAAATGATGAAAAAAAGCTGTCAGCCATCGTTGAGCAAATTGAAAATACCAGAGAAAAGCTGGATTCTCTGAAAGCAGCTTGGCAATCGGAAAAAGAAATTGTGGATACAATTCAAAATATTAAGAAGCAGATTGAGCAACTGGAATACGAAGCGCAAAAAGCAGAGCGGGAGAGTGATTTTGAAAAGGTTGCACGTTTGAGATATGGCGAACTCAAGGAAAAGGAAATTCAGCTTCGTGTGGCAAATGAAAAACTGGAACAGCTCCCGGAACAAAGCAGATTTACCAATGAAGTAGTAAAGGCGACAGATATTGCAGATGTGATCAGCAAATGGACAGGCATTCCGGTTTCCAGAATGATGCAAAGTGAAAAAGAAAAATTATTGTTGCTGGAGGCAGAAATAGGAAAAAGGCTGATTGGACAAAAAGAAGCAGTCCAAGCAGTGTCAGATGCCGTAAGAAGAAGTCGTGCCGGATTGCAGGACGAGCACAAACCGATTGGTTCATTCCTTTTTCTTGGTCCCACAGGAGTAGGTAAAACAGAGCTCGCAAAGGCACTGGCAGAGGTATTGTTTAATGACGAGGCTTCAGTAACGCGCATTGATATGAGCGAATATCAGGAAAAACATTCGGTATCCAGACTCGTAGGCGCACCTCCGGGATATGTGGGATATGATGAAGGAGGCCAACTCACAGAAGCGGTACGAAGGAAACCATATTCCATCATTCTTCTCGATGAAATTGAAAAAGCACACCCGGATACCTTCAATATTTTATTGCAGGTTCTGGACGATGGTAGGTTGACGGATAATAAAGGTAGGGTTGCCAACTTTAAAAACACGATTATCATCATGACGTCAAATCTTGGAGCAGACCGGATTTTGGAGAACTTTGAACAGCTAAAGGACGAAGACCAGTATTCGAGGACAGAAATCATTGAAACTACCCGTCTGGAGCTGCTTGAAATGCTCAGGGAAAGAATGAGGCCGGAATTTTTGAACCGCATCGACGAAAAAATCATGTTTTTACCTCTCACAAAGAAGGAAATACGCAAAGTGGCAGAGCTCTTGATTGCCAAACTCACCAGGAATCTGGGCAAACAACAGATTACACTAGAGTTTACAAAATCCGCCATGGACTTGATGGTAGATCTGGGTTATGAGCCTCAATATGGAGCCAGGCCAATGGCCAGAGTGATCCAGAAGGAAATCGTCAACGAACTGGCAAAAAGTGTATTAAGCAATCGGTTTGGTCCTGGAGACCATGTGATTATAGATACAGACAACCAGGGGTTTCTCTTCTACCCGGAAAGGAAATCCTCAGGCAAAGAAGCAATCGAAGGTCCTTCTCTGCTGGATACGTTTGAAGAACCGGAGACGGACAAATAGGAGCTCAATTCAGCAAAATAATTGAAAAGGGTCAGGCAATTTGTCTGGCCCTTTCCATGTTCAGAAAGCACCATAAGATAAGACTTTCTGTAAAAAACACTACTTTTGCTCTCGTTTTTCTCACAAAAGGGGTCTTTTTAAGGCTAAAACACAGATAAATGGCAAGATATAATGACGAGCTAAAGCAGCTGAATCTACCACACATAGATGAGATCATTCGTAATTTCTGGGAAGAAAATCACATTTTCGAAAAAAGTGTCAACCAACGCCCCGAAGACAACAGATTTGTCTTTTTTGAAGGACCTCCCTCGGCCAATGGTAAACCAGGAATCCATCATGTGATGGGCAGAGCCGTCAAGGATTTGTTCTGCCGATATCAAACAATGAAGGGAAAGAGGGTCGAACGAAAAGGGGGATGGGATACCCATGGCCTTCCAATTGAGCTTAGCGTTGAAAAAGAACTTGGAATTACCAAGGAGGATATTGGCACGACAATTACAGTAGAGGAATACAACGCCAAATGCAGAGAAACGGTGATGCAATACAAGGATTTGTGGGATGATATTACCCGTAAAATGGGCTACTGGGTTGACCTCAACGATCCTTACATCACATTCAACAACGAATACATAGAATCTGTCTGGTGGTTGCTTTCCAGCTTGTATCAAAAAGGATTGCTCTACAAAGGCTATACTATACAGCCATATTCTCCTGCAGCTGGCACCGGATTAAGTTCACATGAGCTCAATCAGCCAGGGTGTTATAAGGATGTATCAGATACCACCGTGATTGCACAGTTTCTTACAAAGCAGGAATCATTGCCTTCGTTTTTGCAGGATCTGGGTGATATCTATATTCTTGCATGGACGACAACACCGTGGACACTGCCATCAAATACAGCACTGACTGTGGGCCCTAAGATAGAATATGTTCTTGTCAGAACATACAACCAATACACTTTCAGGCCTGTAAATGTCGTTCTGGCGAAAGCGTTGCTAGACAAAACCTTTTCTGGAAAGTATGTCGCCGTGGATTCAGCAGACCAACTTTTGTCTTTTCACCAGGACGACAAGAAGATTCCATATTTCGTGCACAATTCCTTTATGGGACATGACCTGATAGGAATACGTTATGAACAGTTGCTGCCGTATGCTTTGCCTTATCAGAATCCCGAAAATGCGTTTCGCGTGATTGGCGGAAATTTTGTCACAACTGAGGACGGCACCGGTATTGTCCATACTGCCCCCACATTTGGTGCAGATGATGCCAGGGTAGCAAGAGAGGCTATCCCTGAAGTTCCTCCAATGCTTGTTCTTGACCAGAATGGCAATGCGGTTCCATTGGTCGATCTCCAGGGCCGATTCAGACCAGAACTAGAGCAAATCGGCGGAAAATATGTAAAAAACGAGTATTACGAAGAGGGCAAGGCCCCTGAAAAATCGGTCGATGTTGAGATTGCCATTCGTCTAAAGGAGGAAAACAAGGCCTTCAAAGTGGAAAAATATGTGCACAACTATCCTCATTGCTGGCGCACGGACAAACCTGTTTTATATTACCCATTGGACAGCTGGTTTATCAAGACGACAGCCCTGAAGGAAAGAATGATTGAGCTAAATGCAACGATCAACTGGAAGCCCGCACACACAGGTGAGAAACGATTTGGAAACTGGCTTGAAAATCTGAACGATTGGAACCTGTCCAGATCAAGATACTGGGGCATTCCGTTGCCCATCTGGAGAACGGAAGATGCTTTAGAAGAAACATGCATAGATTCCATAGAAACTCTAGGTAAGGAAATACAAAAAGCCAATAATCTTTTTGGTCTCAACCAGTCTGTTCCAGCTGATTTACACCGGCCTTTTATCGACCAGATCATACTGGCATCACCTTCCGGAAAGGAGATGAAACGTGAACTCGACCTGATTGATGTTTGGTTTGATTCGGGAGCCATGCCGTATGCCCAGTGGCATTATCCAATGGAGCAAACACAGAAAATTGATGAAGGGCTGGCATTTCCTGCAGACTTTATTGCAGAAGGGGTAGACCAGACAAGAGGATGGTTTTTTACCCTCCACGCAATCGCCAGTATGGTCTTTGACAATGTTGCCTTTAAAAACGTTGTGTCAAATGGCCTGGTTCTGGATAAAAATGGAGTAAAAATGTCAAAAAGACTGGGCAATGTGATTGATCCATTTGACACGATTGCTCAGTATGGAGCTGACGCTACGCGCTGGTACATGATTTCCAATGCGCAACCCTGGGACAATTTGAAGTTTGATCTGGACGGAATTGATGAAGTACGAAGAAAGTTTTTTGGCACTTTGTTCAATACCTATTCGTTTTTTGCACTCTATGCAAACATTGACGATTTTAGGTATGCAGAGCCTTCTGTACCACTAAAGGACCGCCAGGAAATTGACCGCTGGATACTTTCTTTGCTCCATTCCCTGATTGAAAGTGTAGATCGGGAATATGCTAACTACGAACCCACCAATGCTGCACGTCTGATTATGACATTTGTAGACGAACATTTGAGCAACTGGTATGTGCGTTTGTGCCGTCGGAGGTTCTGGAAAGGCGAATACTCTCAGGATAAAATCGCAGCCTACCAGACTTTGTATGATTGCCTGGTTGTGATTTCTAAACTGATGGCCCCGGTTGCCCCTATGTTTGCTGACTGGCTTTTTAAAAACCTGAATGCAGCTACTGGAAACGAACAAAGCATCTCAGTACATCTTTCTGATTTTCCGGTGGTCCAGACAGAAACCATCGACAGAGTACTGGAGCAGCGAATGGATTACGCGCAGCGAATTTCTTCACTGGTGTTGTCAATCAGGAAAAAAGAAGGCATTCGGGTTCGTCAGCCGCTGACAAAAATTCTGTTGCCCATACTTCATCCCGAATACATAGCTCAGGTAGAAGAAGTCAAGGAACTGATTCTCTCAGAAGTGAACGTAAAACAGATAGAGTACATAACTGATACCGAAGGTTTTATAACAAAAAAAGCAAAAGCAAATTTTAAAACTTTGGGCAAAATCCTTGGCAAACACATGAAAGCAGGCGCGCAGGCAATTGCCGACATGACGCAGCAGCAAATTTCAGCGCTTGAAAAATCAGGAGGTTTTACCCTGACATTTGAGGGAGATGAATTTGTTTTAACACAAGAAGATGTGGAAATAAGCTTTGATGAAATTCCCGGCTGGCAAGTGGCTGTTGACAAGGACATTACAGTAGCACTGGACATCACACTTTCGGAGGCGCTCTTGGCAGAAGGTATTGCCAGGGAAATTGTAAATCGAATCCAAAACATCAGAAAAACCAGGGACTTTGCGGTGACAGATAGAATTGTCGTTGAAATTCAATGGAATGAAACTATTGAGCAGGCTGTGGAGATGTTTGGTGAATACATTCAAAATGAGGTTTTGGCAAATCAGCTGGTAATCGGTGATGCCGGGGAAGGAGAAATGGTTGAAATTACTGAGGATATGCAGCTGCGCATCTTTGTCAGGCAGGCGTAAACTACTTATTTCCTGGCGAGGATGTAATTTTTATAGTTAAAGTCAAGGCCCAGATTGTCCCGAAGCCACTCTTTGGTTCGCTCTTTGAGCGAAAGGGAGTTTTTGCTTAAATCAAAGTCAAACGCCCAGTTTGCTTGCTGAATTCTGTCCTGCATCACCAGCGGGTGTTCACCGTCAAACCTGGCAAGACGATCAATGCCGGAGTAGTCAAACTCATCTGCTTTGGCGACATGTTTGTCGACCCATCCGTCTGAATGCCATAGTTTTTGAAAACTTCTTTGTTTTGCCTGCATGGAGGCGGGAGGTTTGACCCAGCCATAATGATATATATATGCATCAATGGGTTTGACTACCAGCATTTTGTTGTTTCCCATCCGAAACCCCTGGGCATCGCGAAACGAGTAAATCGAAGGATTGTTTCTCACCACACGGATTTCATGCCTGTACCACCGAGAGGATGTGCCCACATAATCGTAGGAACCATAAAAGTGCAGGTACTTGAACAACAAACCATCAATCTTCCGGTCATGCAGGTTTTCTTCCATGGCTTTTTTGACCGTATCGTGGTATTTTTCATGAAGCACTTCATCTCCCTGGATGTAAAAGCACCAGTCACTTTCTTTTTGTATCGCCCGGAAGGCTTTGTTTGTCTCTTCAGCCAACACCCGACCTCCTTCACGGAGGCCTTCATCCCATGTTGTGTGTATGATTTTTAGCTTTGGAGATGAGATACTTTGCAATAATTCAAGCGTTCCGTCTTCGCATAGGCCCAGCGCGACCACAAATTCATCACATATAGGAAGTACTGATTGAATCGCCTCCACAATCGGATAATCAAACTCTACAGCATTGCGTATAAAAGAGAATCCACTGACCTTCATTTGTTGAGATTTGTTTGATGGGAGTGCAGAATATGTGAATCTTGTAACTTTGCAGACACAAAAGTTGTTAGACCATAGAAATATTCAGTTGAAAACCCAAAGGTACACATGATGAAGGGTAAAATAAGAGATATTGCAGTTTTTTTGATCGTATGTTTGATAGGCGTATCTGTTTACGGACAACAAAAATCCAGACTGGCAACAGAGTATTATAATGCCGGAGAATTTGAAAAGGCAGCGCAGCTTTTTGAATCCCTCTATAGGGAAACCCCTGCCAACAAAACCTATTTTAACTGGTATATTACCTGCCTGCTGGATATGAAAGACTATGTTACTGCAACCAGAATTGTGCAGCAGGAATTGAAAAAAAATCCGGCCGACGTCGCATTGTATGTCACAAACGGCAGCATTCTTGAACGGCAAGGCTTTTTAGAGAAGGCTAATGAAGATTATAAAAAGGCAATTCAAAATCTACCAGCCGATGTCACCAGTGTCACAAATCTGGCGGGCACATTTACAAATCTGGCCAAATATGATCTGGCGATAGAAACGTATCTGAAGGGAGAGAAACTGGCCAATACAGAAAATTTGTATGTTTATTATCTTGCTGACCTGTACCGTCGGCAAGGGGATATCAAAAACATGATAAAATACTATCTGATTACGGCAGAACGGGAAAACAATCCCACAAACGTACAGACAAGCTTGCAGCGATTTTTAGGAGAGGCCGACTATCTTGAACTGCAAAAACAACTTTACCTCAAAGTGCAGGAAAAACCCGATGCACCAGTCTTTGGCGAATTGCTTCTTTGGACGTTTTTACAAAAGAAGGAAAATGAAAAAGCCCTGAGACAAGCCAAAGCCATGGACAGGCAATTTGATGAAAATGGTTCCAGAGTATTCACACTGGCAGAGACATTTTACAAGGAAAAAGATTACACCAACGCCATTGAAGGATATAACTATCTCATACTACAGCATGGAAAAGGATCCGGCTTATATCTTGAAGCAAGACGGGGTCTATTGAACAGTAAAAAGAATCGGGTAACAGAGAATTTTACCTACAGCAAGGAAGACTTATTTTCATTAAAAAATGAGTACCAGGTTTTTTTGCAGGAAATGGGCCAAAACACTCGCACGGCCTACATCATGCAGGAATATGCCGAGTTTGAAGCGTTGTATGTAAACGAACTTGACACGGCGATTCAAATTTTGGAAGAGTTAAAATCTTTTGGGGGTTTAAACCCTGAAATTCTGGCAACGGCAAAGCTTTCTTTGGGCGATTACTATCTGATGAAAGGAGACCGATGGGAAGCCAGCCTCTTATTTAGTCAGGTAGATAAAGACTTTAAGGAGGGTGACGCGATTGATATGTCAGTATTTATTCTGGACAATCTGGGCATGGATACCACAGAAGCAACGTTGCGTTTATATGCCACTGCTGATTTACTTGTGTTTCAAAACCGCTTTGAGGAAGCACTCCAAAAACTTGATTCCATCAAAATATTGTTTCCCGACCATAGTCTGGACGACGACGTCTTATATTCCAAGGCGCAGATTTATCAGAAATTGCGCAAAACGCAGGAAATGATTGCCATGTACCAGGCCATCATTGATACCTATCCGGAGGAGATCAGGGCGGATAACGCCTTGTTTGAGCTGGCTGAATTTTATGAAAAGGCTATGAAGGATACAGAAAAGGCCAAGGCCCTGTATGAAAAAATTTTTCTGGAATACACGTCCAGCACCTATGCTGTGGAAGCCAAGGCCCGGTACAGGAGGCTCAGGGGAGATTCTTTGTAGGGGCGAGAGGAACTGTAATTTCATCGAATACCCATTGTCCAGAATTACACTATCCCGATTGATGCCACTCTTTCTGAAACACGGACGTTCAGAAGGAGTGTTTGGGTTAATACGGGAAATTATTGTACTCCAATGTAAGTTGGACAACCTGGATGAACAGGACTTTTATTTTCAAAAAGGGCAGGAAAACCATCGCGACCGACTCGAATCGTTGAAAGAAGAATACGCACGGCTTCTTGAAATGATCAACAATAATGGCGTTCATTTCTTTTTGGAACAGCTTGCTGGTAAAGAAAACGACATCCGGAAAATCACCTCAAAACGTGGGATAAGTACCCATGATCAAATTGCATTGCGTGCATTGCAAGACCAGATTGAAGAATATCAAAACATCCTGCACATCAAGGGAAAACTTGGCGGACTAAAGCCCATAGACGAATTCATGTCTAACGAATACATATTGAAAGAGATTTTTTCTTAACTATGCAAAAGACCTGAAAACGCCACCATTTGTGAACAAACTCACAAAAAAGCATAACCAAAAATGATTACATTTCAAAATAGCGCTATTTTGGAAAAAAATGCACCAAAGATTTTTAAAAGACAAAATCTTGGAAAAAATGAATTCGGGCAAGGCAATTTTTTTAATTCGTCCGAGGCAGGTGGGAATGGGCAGAAACAAAAACCAAAAACCTGTCAAAAACATTTACTGAATCATATCAATCTGTCAACAAAATAATTCTAAGAAGCAATTTCAGAAAATTTGTGATTATTAATCACCACCGGAAAACGTGGCCATACAATAAACAAAAACAAACGGATGAAGATTTTGTACAATGTAACTGTAAAAGTGGATGAAGCAATTCATTTGGAATGGCTGGCCTGGATGAAGCAAAAACACATCCCAGACGTCATGCGTACCGGATGCTTTGAATCTTATAGAATCATGCGTATTTTAGGAGATGACAATGAGCACGGAGTGACATATGCCATGCAGTATATTTCACCGGATCAGGAGGCATTTCAGACTTACCAGAAGGAATTTGCTAAGACACTTCAACAAGACCATGCGGATACATTCAAAGACCGGTACGCCGCCTTTCGTACGCTTATGCAGATAGAAGAGGAAGGGAAATAACGAAAGTAGTTCTTTCGTGGGGTACGGATTCCTTAACCCAGATTTTTCCTTTGTGGTATTCTTCAACAATGCGTTTGGCCAGGGAGAGACCTAAGCCCCAGCCGCGTTTTTTTGTAGAGTAGCCGGGCTGGAAGATTTTCTTAAACTGATTCAAAGGAATGCCATGTCCGGTATCAGAAATCCATACCTCGACATGGTTGTTTGTCAAATGAAGCGTACAGCTGATGTTCCCCTTTCCATTCATGGCGTTTAATGAGTTGTTAATGATGTTTTCAATAACCCAGGAAAATAAGTGACGATTCATTCCCACCAAAACGTCATTTTCAGGACGTTCAAAGTGAAAAGCCACCTTTGAAGGCGCCAGTTCCTGCATGTATCGGCCGACATCTTCAATTGTCTCAAACAAAAATACCGACTCCAGAACCGGTACTGAACCAATTTTTGAAAACCTGTCGGCAACCAACTCAAGCTTACCCACATATTTTTCCATGTTTTCTATCATCTGCCCCATTGCCTCTTTGTCGTCGATACACTCTTTCATATTTTCAATCCCAAACAGCAAAGCGCTGATGGGCGTACCAAGCTGATGGGCTGTTTCTTTTGCCATTCCAGCCCAGACTTTACTTTGTTCAGATTTTTTAAATGCATTAAACATCAGATAGCCCAGCAAGATATACATACCCACCAACAGCGCCAGAATGCCTGGAAAATATTCGAGGTATCGGATATAAGGTGATTCGAGATAGTAAATATATTTATAGTAATCCCGCCCTTCCAGTGGAACACTCCCCGATGACAAAAACTCTTTTCTTTTTTGTGCCAGAAATGTCGAATCTGTATTTAGTGAGGCGGGTTCAAAATGATGCCCTTCCAGTCTTCCTTTCTCTCCTTCCAGAATAATCGGGACGGACAAGGTGTCCTGAATGTAAAAGATTAATTCATAGAGATCTGATTCGCTCTTTGTTTTAGCAATTTTTAAGGCCAGGGACTGTAAAATCACACGCTTTTTTTCCATATCCTTGAATGCCGAAGCAAGCCAGAATGAGTAACCCACGGTAAACGCGAGGATGGCTGTACCAATGATAATCAGTATTGCTTTTCCTGAATTGTTATGGGTACTGTATAACGACATTTGCAAAAACCCTGTGAATGCTTTGTGTTAGCCTGGCGCTTTAGAATAGAGTGACGCTCGTTCCAATCATAAACGTATTGAAATTATAATTGGGATTTTTATCAAAGAAATCAGAGAAAGAATAACGGCACATGACATTCAGTCCCGCCAGACTTACATTGGCGCTGGCGCCATACAGCCAGTTATTTAAGTGAAAATCAGAATATCGCTGTGTGTGAATGTGGTCTTCTCCTGCTTTAAAGCTTGTTTTCTGTACAGAATGCAAGCGGTAGCCGGCATAGCCACCGAGTTCCAGTTTCAATTTTCTTGACAGGGAAAATCTGAAATTTACCGGCAAATTTATATAACCTACATTCAATTTAGGGTGCTTAGTCGTGTTTTCCAGAACGACAAACTCCGGGCCTTCCACAGAAGTTTCATTCAGCACAACATCATTCTGAAACGAAAAGCGATTGATGAGCCACGAGACTCCAAAGATAAATGCTACTCGGCTGTGTTTTCCGCCCAGGCGAATTTTTTTGACCAATCCCAGATCCCAGTACCACGAACCTCCAGTATTGATTTTTGGGTATGTAAATCCAGAGATAGGGTCAGAGTCGTTGTATAAACTGTTGATCCCAAATTGTATGCGAAGCCCGGTGTCTGATTTCTTTTTAAAGGGCGCAAATTTTGAAACATGAAAATCACCCCCCTCATCTTCTTCCACTACTTGATTTTTTTCATCGTTCCATTCGTCCTGTATTTCTATCGTTTCAGATTCTATTGCAACAGGAACTTCCACTTCTTCGGCTTGCGCAGTTTCTTCCGCTGGCTCAATACGCGCAATTTCTTCGTCTACGAGCAGAGCAACAGAATCCAGTTGATTGAGACGTGCTGACAATGTTTCAGATTCCGAAAACAGTTTCATAGATTCAATATTTTCGCGGACTCTTGCAGAAGACTCCTGAAGATAGATCAGGCTTTCAACGGATATCTGCTGTCCGAAGGATTGACTCTGAACCAGGATAAAACTGATTGACAGAATGGAAAGCGATAGATATTTGGCAGAATAACGCATCATACAAAGATTAAGGTCAGTAAAATATTCTCAAAAATAAAAGAAAAGCGTGTCAAAGACTGCTAATAAAGCGTTAAAAAGCCGCATATCCAAACTCAAGTCTGGCCGTCAAAGGACCAGGAACAAATTGTCTGACATTGATTCTGATTTCCAGGTCAATAGTTTCCTCCTGAAAAAGGTCTTTCAACTGAGTGGTACTGGAGAGCATTCTGAGTTCCTTACCAACAGACAGAGGTACCTGATCCAGGTAAAACATTTCCCGCTTTACTGAAGGATTCTTTCGGGAAACGGCATACACAGAAATCCGACTGATGAAATCAAAGTTTACATTCAGAAATTTATCCCGCAGTAGCCCTTTTGAGGCAAGCAAACTTTGCACTTGAGAGGTATCAAGGTTGTACCGGGCAGCGTTTTGAGAAAAAAAGACTGGAACATTTCTGAGCAAAAAGTAGTGCGTTTCGACAGTATTTAAGCCGGAAGGGACATCAAATTCGGCGTCTAGTTCCGCAATAAATTTTACTGGAGTTTCTTTTTCGCAGGAAAAAAGGAAAGGAATCAGGAAGAAAAAACCCAGCAAATAATTGCGCATAAAAACAGGAATCATTAAATGATTAACGTCCTGAGAGTATATTTGTTATATAAGAGCAGAAAGATTTATATATTTAACCAATGAATGGCCTTTTTTTTGTAGGTAAAAAGTAAACCGATTATGGGAGAACAAAAAGTGTCTCTGGTCAATGATCAAAAACAAATGCAACGATTTGTAAAATCTTTGCTGCAGGACGTGAGGGCTCTAGAACAGATGCTCGAAAAAGGATGGTTTGAGTCGGACATCATACGGATCGGAGCAGAGCAGGAGATGGTGATGGTTGATAAAACTACGTTTAAGCCGGCTCTGGTTGCGATGCAGGCACTTGATCAGATGCAGCACTACCCATGGGTAGAAACAGAGCTAGCCAAATTCAATTTGGAAACCAACATTGAGCCAAAGGAGTTTTCCGGAAAATGTTTTTCCCTGCTCGAACAGGAAAACACGGAAAAGCTCGATAAAATACAGGAAGTACTCGATGGTATGGATGCGTCAATTGTGCTGACAGGAATACTTCCCACACTCAGGAAGTATCACCTGGAAATGGAAAACCTGACGCCTAAAAAGAGATATTTTGCTTTAATGGAAGCGCTGAACCAACAACTCATAGGTCAGTCGTATGAGTTGAGAATCGTCGGCATTGATGAGTTGCTGGTAAAGCACAGCTCACCATTGCTTGAAGCTAGCAACACATCTTTCCAGGTACACCTTCAGGTTTCGCCTGAGGAATTTGTCAAAATGTACAACATTGCACAGGCACTGGCAGGCCCTATGATGGCTATTTCGGCAAACAGCCCGATAGTCTTTGGAAAGAGGTTGTGGCATGAAACGCGGATCGCGCTGTTTCAACAATCATTGGATACTCGAACGACTCATGACCACATGCGGGAAAGAAGTCCGCGGGTAAGTTTTGGAAGGGACTGGATTCATGAGTCTATCCTGGAGATTTACAAGGAAGATATTGCACGGTTCAGGGTGCTATTGAGCAGTGATGTCGAGGAGGATTCACTAGCAATGATAAAGGAAGGAAACGTTCCAAAATTGAGGGCATTGCAAGTGCACAACAGCACAGTTTATCGCTGGAACAGGCCATGTTATGGAATCAGTGAAAACGGTAAACCACATTTGCGGATTGAAAACAGAAT
Organism: Saprospiraceae bacterium; assembly: GCA_021298335.1. Lineage (GTDB taxonomy): Bacteria > Bacteroidota > Bacteroidia > Chitinophagales > Saprospiraceae > OLB9. Next base: position 41,809 of record JAJTEZ010000001.1, read on the forward strand.
CCTCCCTTCAGGGCCCACAGTGCTTGATGAAGTGGCTAATGCCTGTTTTTGGTTGGGGTGCATGATAGGTATGGCTGAAGAGGTAGACGATATCAGGAACAAAATGTCTTTTGTCGATGCAAGAGACAATTTTGGTAAGGCAGCCAAATTTGGTATAGATTCAAAATTTACCTGGTTTCACGACAGGAAAGTATCTGCTGAAGAGTTGATAAAAGAGTTGTTGCCTGTAGCACGCAAAGGCCTTACCTTAAGAAATGTGGCTGAAGAGGATATAAACCGGTACCTTGGTGTAATTGAACAGCGGGCAGACAAAAATATGACCGGGGCAAGGTGGATGCTCCGTGCCTATACAAAGCTGATTGAAACAGCCAACACAGACGAGGCATTGAGTGTGCTAACGGCGACAATGATAAAAAATCAGCAATCAAACAGGCCTGTCCACGAGTGGGAATTGCCTAATGCCCATGATTTAACGATGTATCGTCCTTCCCACCTGAAAGTGTCGGAGTTTATGCTTACGGATCTGTTTACAGTACAGAAAGACGACATTGTCGATTTAGTGGCAGAACTAATGGACTGGAATACCATCAGATATACCCCGGTAGAAGACACAAAGGGAAGACTCGTGGGCCTTGTCACGGCACGCATGGTGCTTCGACATTATATTAAAACGAGGGAGGCGCCTAAAAAGACAGTTCTGGTATCTGATATTATGATTAAAAACCCCATCACAGTCACACAAGAAACCAATATTCTGGAAGCAATGAAGCTGATGAGGGAAAACAGAATTGGCTGTCTTCCTGTAGTAAATGGTGAAGAGCTTGTGGGATTAATCTCCGAGTCAGAATTTTTAGGGATCACAGCACGACTTATTCAGCAGTCTTGAGGCATTAGGTCGTCTACTGTGATGACCAGATCGTTCATACAGCGAAAGTGTGATTTTGGACAATGATGGAACCCGAGTTTTGAGCATGGCCGGCAGGAAAGACCTTCTACTTCGAGGTTCGTGGAGACGTCAGGAACATTTTTACCATAGTAGGGAGACATTCCAAACGTGGGTGTGGTGTTTCCCCAAAGTACGACAATTTCTTTTTTAAGAGCGGCAGCTATATGCATCATGCCAGTGTCTCCGGTGACGACTTTGGAGGCAAGCTTTAAGATTCCTGCACCTACGCCAAGGCTGGTTTTGCCGCAAAAGTTGAGTGTTTTGTCCGGATGTTTCTTTTGCAGTTCTTCCGACAGAGCAAGTACATCATTACCGCCCAGCAGTACAACGGGAAGAGAAGATTTGGCAATAATATCCGTACATTTTTCTTTAGGAATGCGTTTTGTAGTATAGGTAGCCCCTAGCACGAGGGCAATAAACTGAATTTCTTTGACTAATCTGAATGCTTCTTCTCTTTCATTCCGGCTGAAAAAGTAGTCTAAACCTTCTCCATCATCCACAACACCAACCGGCCGAATTGCCTCAAAATATCTGTCTACAATGTGATTGATTTTTGGCATAAAGCTCCGTTTGAGCCTTACAGTCAACCATTTTTCAACATTTAATTTTTGGTAGGTCAGGGTGTTTTTGCAGACACCTTTACTGATGAGGACCGAGCTCAGGTTTTTCTGGAGGTCTACAACCAGGGTAAAGTTTTCCTTTCTCAGTTGGGAGATTGTATGCCACAAATTGTGATGAAGGGTGTGAATCTTGTCGACATATGGGTTGTTGGCCAGAACATTCTGGTAAGAAGCCTTTACCAGCAAATGTACTTCGGCGTCCAATTGTTTTTTGAACACTCGAATCACGGGTGTAATCAGGACAATATCTCCAATAGAGCTGAAACGAATCAAAAGAATTTTCTGTCGGGACATCCGGTCACGATAGGTTTTCGATAATACCGGCAATACCCTGCCCGCCTCCTACACAGGCTGTAATCATACCGTATTTTTTTTGTCTTCGTTTCAGTTCGTTCATAGTTTGGATGGCTAGTTTTGCTCCGGTGCAACCCAAAGGATGTCCGAGAGCTACTGCCCCTCCGTTTACATTGACGAGTTCAGGGTTGAGACCAGCTTCCTGCATCACAGCAAGGGCCTGCACCGCAAAGGCTTCGTTCAGCTCGATCAAATCAATATCTGCAAGGGATAATCCTGCCATTTTCAGTGCTTTTGGAATTGCCACAACAGGACCGATACCCATAAACAAAGGGTCAACCCCCCCTACGGCATAAGATACCCATCTGGCAGAGGGTGTGAGTTGAAGAGTCTGAAGCATTTCTTCACTTACGACAAGTATAAAAGCTGCTCCATCTGATGTTTGAGAAGAGTTACCGGCAGTCACAACACCATTCAATTTGAACGCTGGTTTTAGTCGGGCCAGAGCCTCCAGTGTTGTGTCGGCACGCACCCCTTCGTCAGTATCCACAACCCACTCCTTTTCCACTCTGGCGCCATCTATTACTGACACATCTTGTACTTTTACAGGTATAATTTCCTCTGTAAACTTACCTGAAAGAATGGCCTGATGTGCAAGCTGATGTGAGCGAACCGAAAACAAGTCTGCCTGTTCCCGGTTAATCTGGTATTTTGCCGCAACAGCTTCCGCTGTATGGCCCATGGACACATGATAGTTCATGTTTTCCATGGTTGCTGCATAGCTTGGGGCCAGTTTATAACCTGTCATGGGAACGAGAGACATGGATTCAGTGCCTCCTGCTATAAAACAGTGCCCCATTCCTGCCTGAATTTTTGCAGCCGCAATGGCAATAGCTTCAAGTCCCGAGGCACAATACCGGTTGATGGTGATGCCGGGGACTGTCTCACCCAGAGCCCTCGCTGCGATGAGACGGCCAACCTGCAAGCCCTGTTCCCCTTCCGGGTTAGCACAGCCTACAATCACATCATCAATGACAGCAGGGTCAAGCTGTGGTACATTTTTGACCAAATGGCGAATGATTTCAACAGCAAGGTCGTCCGATCTGAAATTTCGAAATCCTCCTTTTTTCGCTTTTCCTACAGCCGACCTAAAACCAGTGACAAGATATGCGCTCATGATAAATTTTTATACATGAAGTAAATTAGTTTCTTAATGGCTTATTATTTACAAGCAAGTATTGAATTCTGTCCAGAGTTTTTTGGTTTCCGAGCAATTGTAAAAATGGCTCTCTTTCCAGATCAAGCAAATATTGTTCGCTTACTTTTTGCTGACTGGTCAGATCCCCGCCACATAATACAAAGGCTATTTTTCGGGCAATTTCTACGTCATAGGCCGACATATAGCCCCCCATAAAAAACTCATTGATGGCAGTATACAAAGCGCCAAGTCCAGTTCTCCCTAAAACTACTACTTCCTTTTTTGCTGGTGCCACATAGGTTTCCGAGAGATCTACTACTTTTTTCCGTGCTTCAAACAATATTTTAGGTTGGAAAATTTCAACAGTGTCTCTTTCTGGAAGAAGGTAGCCGTGCTGGTAACCTTCATAGCCTGATGTTGAAACGGTAGCTGTTGCTATCACCTTCAGTTTTTCAAGCAGTGTTGGTATTTGTACATCTCCGTCAAAAAAAGAATCCGATGCCCGGACAGCAAACTCTTTGGTTCCTCCACCTCCCGGAATCAGGCCAACACCTACTTCTACCAGTCCAATGTAGGATTCAGCGGCACAAACGGCAGCATCTGTGTGCATCAAAATTTCACAGCCGCCTCCAAAAACGTAGCCCTGCGTAGCAGTTACGATGGGAAAGGGAGCTGTTCGCAATGCCATATTAATCTGTTGAAAACCATGCACCATTTCCTCGAGTTTAGCAAAATCTTTCTGCATTGCCGCCATGCCTACAGCCATGAGGTTGGCACCGACAGAAAAGTTTTTTGCATTATTACCTATGACAATGCCTTTCCAGCCATGGTCTTCACAAATCCGTAGTGCTTCAAGAGCCCCTTCGCCAACCCCTTCGCCAATCGTATTTGATTTGGCGGTAAATTCAAAACAAAGTACTCCATCTCCTATATCATGAAGCGTGCACTCGCTGTTTTTATACACCTGTGACTGATTTCGGATCAGATTAAGTACAATTTGTTTATCGGATCCGGGCAGGAGAACATAGTCCTGAATATCGATATCGTAGTACCATTTTTTTCCGCTACGTTCTACATAAAACGAGGTAAGGCCTCTTTCCAACATGTTGTGTATCCATGCTGGCAATGTAAGACCGGATTGCGCTATCAGTTCAGCCCCATCTTTAAGGCCAAGAAGGTCCCAGAACTCAAACGGACCGTATGTCCAGGCATAACCTGATTTCATGGCCATATCTATGCTGTACATGTTTCCGGAAATTTCGGGAATTCGGTTGGCTGCGTAGCACATGATGCCACATAAGAGTTCTCTCACAAAGTGGCCTGAGGAGTCTTCGCAAAGCATCATTTCCCTAAACCGCTTATCCATCATCTCGACTTTTTTGGCGATGGCTACGACTGGAATCTGAGGTTTTGATGCGGGTTTGTACTCAAGAGTTTGAAGGTCCAGCGCAAGAATCACTCTTTTTCCTTTTTCATCACGCTGTTCAGTTTTTTTATAATAACCCTGACCCGATTTATCTCCCAGGAAAGAGTTTTCCAGTAAGAAGGCTGTTGAGCGTGGCATGGCACGATCTTTCAGCTGCCTGACATATTCGTCGTCTGGGCAATTTTCTATCACACCTCTGGTCACACGCACACTGGTATCAAGTCCTACGAGGTCGAGCAACCGGTAACTGCCAGTGTTGGGCCATCCAATAGGCTCTCCGGTAATTTTATCTACTTCTTCTATGGAGAGATTATATTTTTCTGTAAGTTCTGCAACTTTATTGCCGGAAAAAAAACCGATTCTATTCGCGATAAATGCAGGTGTATCTTTACACAACACAGTCCTTTTGCCAAGAAAAGTTTCTCCAAACTCCATCAGAAAACTCACCACATCTTCTTTTGTTCCCTCGTGGGGAATGATTTCAAGCAAAGGCATATAACGGGCCGGATTAAAAAAATGCGTACCACAAAAATGACTCTTAAAATCATCAGACCGTCCTTTAGCAAGCTGCGATAAAGGAATTCCCGAAGTATTTGTTGTCACTAAACTTCCGGCTTTTCTGAGCTGATCGACTTTTTCAAACATAGCTACTTTTGCATCTGCTAGTTCAATGATCACCTCGATGATCCAATCTGCATGTTGAATCTCTATTAAATGGTCGTCAAAATTGCCCACTTGTATGCGCGAAACCAAATCTTTCGAGTATAAAGGGGAAGGTGTAGTCTTTACGGAAGCATCCAGTGCTTTTTGTGCAACAGAATTTCTGTTCTGCTTGCTGTCCTTGGGCAAGACATCCAGCATCAATACTTCAAATCCGGCGTTTGCCATGTGGCATGCAATACCAGACCCCATGACTCCGGATCCCAAAACTGTGATCTTTTGAATTTTCCTTCCCATTTTACCAACAGAGTGATTACAGCATAAAATTAGTAAAAATTTAGGAACGAGATTTACAAACAACCCAAAAAGTTAACCCCGGGTTAAAAAAACAATGTTGTTGATGGGACAAAAATCGAATTAGGACAGTTTTGCCAGAGGGGAGAAAATAAAAAAGGCGGTGAACTCACCGCCTTTCTTATTACTAACAAATCACCTTTTTAACAATTGAGGGTAAGAGAAAAATCATTTCCCCGTTACATCAATCACAATGCAAAAGTACGTATTTTCATGATTTCATCAAGCCTTTTAACGCAAGATTAACAAAATTATGTTTTATTATCCAGATTACAAAAGACACTAAAACAACATAAATTTCAAAAAAACAACCCAACACAAGTAAACATGTTGCTTAAATAGAAAAATCAGGATTTATGGCCATTAGGCTTGGTCAAGGAAGATTTTGAGCCACTGCCATCGGATTTATCTTCAGCGTCCACAGGTCTTATGGTATACATCGTGACAGACAAGGGAGGTATGTCTACTTCCAGATACAATGGCCAGCTTTGAAAAGACTGGTCTTGGGTGGAAACTAAACTTTGAATTTTATAATCGCTACCCCAATATTTCTTGTGATCAGAGTTGAACAAGAGTTTCCACTCTTCGTGTTTTGAACGCCCGACTTTGTATTTTTGGTGAGGGTTGACATTCAAATTACAAATGATGGCTACTGCGTCATGATCTGAGTTTCCATTTCTTTTGTAGACCAGGATGGAGTTTTCTCTATCGGACGCATCTATCCATTCAAACCCTTCGATAGAAAAATTATAAATATGTAAGGCGGGGATTGATTTGTAGAGTGAATTTAAATCTTTCACCAGCTCTTTCAAACCCAGGTGAGGTGCAAACTCCAACAGATGCCAGTCAAGTTGCCAGGTGAAATTCCATTCTCCATAAGATCCGATTTCACTACCCATAAAAAGGAGTTTACTTCCTGGATGTGAATACATATAACTGAATAAAGTGCGAAGGTTTGCGAATTTTGTCCATTCGTCGCCACTCATTTTTCCGATGAGAGAGGATTTTCCGTGGACCACTTCATCATGGGAAAGTGCCAGCATAAAGTTTTCCGAGAAGGCGTACATAATACTGAAAGTGAGGTCATTTTGGTGAAATTTCCGGTATAAGGGTTCTCGTTTGAAGTAATTGAGTGTGTCATGCATCCATCCCATCATCCATTTCATTCCATATCCCAGACCACCATGATCCACCGGTCTGGAAACGAGTGGAAAGGACGTGGCCTCCTCTGCGATGAGTTGTATGCCTGGAAAAGCTTCATAAAGGGCGGTATTGCATTCTTTTACGAAGGAAATGGCATCCAGATTTTCTCTTCCCCCCAGGTGATTGGGTTCCCATTCCCCTTCTTTTCGGGAATAATCAAGATAAACGATGGAAGAGACGGCATCGACTCTTAGTCCGTCGGCATGGTATTTTTCCATCCAGAAAAAAGCACTGGAGATCAAAAAACTGCGCACTTCGGGTCTGCCATAATTGAAAATCAAGGTATTCCAGTCTGGGTGGAATCCTTTTCTTCGATCAGGATGTTCATAAACACATGAGCCATCAAAGGTTGCCAGCGAAAAGTCGTCTGCAGGAAAATGGGCGGGGACCCAATCAAAAATGACACCAATTCCTGCCTGATGAAGTTGATCAATCAGCGACATCAATTCTTCTGGATTGCCATAACGCGAAGTAGCGGCAAAGTAACCGCTCACCTGATACCCCCAGGAAGGATCATAAGGGAATTCTGTCAAAGGTAAAAACTCAACATGAGTAAATTCCATATCTACCAGATAATCGACCAGGACATCCTTCATTTCGGCATATGACAACGGCCGATTTTCCGAGAGGTTTCTTTTCCAGGAACCGAAATGTAGCTCATAGACTGAAACAGGAGAAGAATGAGCATGTTGTTGCTGTCTCATTTGCATCCATGCAGAATCATTCCAGGAGTAATCCATTGACCAGACGATGGACCCGGATCGGGGAGGAACTTCCATTTTGACAGCGTAAGGGTCTGCTTTCAGCCGGATTCTTCCATAATTATATGGGAAAATTTTATACTTATAGACCATGCCATGGGTCACACCGGGAATAAAACCCTCCCAGATGCCGGATCCATCCCATCGGCTATAGAGCATGTAACCTTCGTGCTTCCAGTGGTTAAAATCGCCAACTACAAATATTTTTTCGGCATTTGGAGCATACACTGCAAAATAGCAACCTTCCACACCATTAAGAGACATCGGGTGAGCTCCCATTTTATCATAGAGACGATAATGCTTTCCGGTTTTAAACAAGGAGATGTCAAATTCCGTAAAACAACTATGAAACTGAACATGAGCAGATTCCATATACATCCAATTTTGTGCAAGATACACGAATCATGCAGAAATAGGAATCTAAAGGATGATGAGAAAAATGGATTATTTATCATTAAGTATTGGGGAAGGAAGGACGGCCAGGTCAGGAGTAGATGTGTCAAACAGGCCTTTAAACATTCTTTGTTCCAGGTCTTTTCTTTCAGGTCTGATTTTTCCCGTTAGAAACTTTTCTATCAGAAGGCTTGATATGGGTGCTGCCCAATCGCCTCCCCATCCGGCATTTTCCACAAAAACAGCGACTGCAATTTTAGGACTATGTTTTGGAGCAAAGCCAAAAAAGACAGAGTGGTCCTTTCCGTGGGGGTTTTGGGAGGTCCCTGTTTTCCCGCAGATGTCCAAACCGGGAACATAGGCTACGCGAGCGGTGCCTGAAGTAACCACTGCTTCCAGTCCGTCAATGACAGGTTCAAAATGTTTTTTGTGAATTCTTACTTTGTGCTGTGTCGTCAATTCTTGAGGAATAGGTCGACCGGTTCTGAATTTCTTCAGGAAATGGGGGATATAAAATACACCTCTGTTTGCAAGAATTGATGCCAGATTTGCCATTTGGATTGTGGTGAGCTGCACTTCTCCCTGACCTATGCCCATAGAAAGCACCCACATCGACCTCCATCCATTGGCTTCTTTTCTGTATACCCGGTCGTAAAACTTAGAATCTGGAATAAAGCCCCGTCCTTCATAACTATAATCCAGACCAAGTTTTCTGCCAAGTCCAAAATCTTTCAAATAGGAAACAAGCGTGTCAAGACCAATACCAGGCCTCCTATATCCATACATATCCAGGAAGTCTTTTGTGATCTGAAGATAATAAGTGTTACAGGAATATTGAATCGCAGAGGCAACGCCTCTGAGTGGTGCGTGGCCGTGGCATTTTTGAATTTTAGAAGGGGTCAGCCGGAATCCCCCAAAGCAGGGAATAGTTCGTTCGGCCGTAGTTATTCCCTTTTGCCAGTAGGTTGGGATTGTAAAATGGAGCACTCACCAAAGCTAGAATTTCACCGGTGGAAGGCTCAATGGCGACTAGAGCCCCTCGTTTATTCATCATCAGACTATCTGCATATTGTTGCAGAGCCAGATCAATACTTATGATAATGTCTTCCCCGGGTACTGCAGAGCTATCAAGTTTACCATTGTCATATGCTCCAACTTCACGCCCCAAATTATCCTTTAGAATATAATTTACACCCTTTTTACCTGCCAGCTCCCGTTCGTATGCCAGCTCCAGTCCGGTTTTTCCGATGTAATCACCAGAGATATATGCTCCTTCGGATTGTTCAATGATTTTCTTATCAACTTCACCGAGGTAGCCCAAAATATGACAAGCTGTCTGGTGGGGATAACCCCGGATACTTCTTTCCATTGCCGTAAACCCAGGAAATTTATGAATATGTTCCTGGAAAATAGCAAATTGCTTTGGGCTGATTTTTGGAAGAAAGACAAATGGGATGGATTTGTGAAATTGAGGGCTGGACCAGTCTTTATTCAGATTTTCTATAAACGTCTGTTTGTCAATATCAAGCAAATTACAGAACAACGCCGTGTCCATATCGGGTTTAATTTTTCTGTACGTTGCATAAAGCGAATAAATTGGCTTATTGTATACCAAAGTTTTATTGTTTCGATCAAAAATAACGCCTCTGGAAGGATAAATCACTCTCTTTTCAAGTGTGGTTCGGCGCGCTTGTTCCTTATATTTGGATGAAATCAGCTGTAAGTATGCCACGCGAAAAACCAGTATTGCTGCAATCAAAGCAATGCTGTACAGAATGACAAATTTGCGTTCTTCCAATTGTCTCATTCAGGAATTAATGTTTGAAGCGAAAGAGAAACTGAGAAATAAAAATAGCTGCAAATGATGCAAAAAAAGTAAACAGGCTGTTGATAAAGATGGAAAAAAAATACACCAGAGAAAATGCTTCGAGGCTAAAGTATGTAAAGACATGGACTAAAAGCAGAATGCTCATAAATGAAACATACCACCCCAGTCCAAGGCGGTGAATGGTTGGACTGTCGTCAAGGCTGTAGCCATGAAAGGGCTCAAGAAAGGCAATGACCAGGATTCTTACATAGGCCGTAAAGACACAGGTAGCTGCATGTATTCCGGGTGAATTGTAAAAAAAATCAAGACACAAACCAAAAAGAAAAGCGATCAGCAAAACCAAAGATCTGGAGGTTTTGATGGGAAGCATCAGAAACGCCATAGGGTAATACAGAATATGAACAAAGGCGATTCCTTCCAGAGAGTATGTTGCCTGCCTGAATATTAAGACCTGAGCCAAAAAAACCAGGACCAGGCGTAAACCATGGATATATAGTACATTATTCATTGGCCACCTCGTTTTCAAGTTGCAATCTTTCTCCTGCAAAACGATTTGACACCACATAGGCATAATTTGTGCCGGCCATGTCGTTGAATAGTTTTACAGTAATGTAGTGGCTGTTGCTACCTGCCTGATTTTCAATTTTTTCGATAGTTCCCACAAGTATGCCTTTTGGAAAAATAGTCGAATACCCACTGGTGATAACTGTGTCACCTTTCATCACTGTTTCGTGCTTTGGAATGGAGGTCAACGTCATACGTTGAGGGTCCGGTGATGTCCAGATCAGTGATCCATGACCAGAACGGCCTTTGATGCTGCAACTAATTCTTGTCTGTGAATGCAAAATGGAAATCACGTGTGAAAAATTTTCAGAAACATTTCTTACGATACCAATGATGCCCTTATGGGAAGCAATCACACCCATGTCAGGACGAATTCCTTCGCGTGACCCTTTGCACAAAGTCAGGTGGTTATTGTTCAGGTGAATTGAGCTGTTGCAAACGTAAGCCGGAATAATGCTAAAACCAGTATATAAAGAATCGTACTCAGGAATTTTATCTGAGGAGTACTCTATGGTGATCAGGTTTTCAATCAAAGTCGCATTTTCTCGCAGCAAGCTGTCATTTTGTTCTTGCAAGCCAAGATATTGTTTCATTTTATCCCCCTGTTCAGTAATTCTTCCTGCATAAAAATTAGAGGAGTTGATGAAAATGTCTCTTTTATCTTGATTATACTTGACGATCAGGAAAAAACACAAAATCTCCAGAGCCACAAATAAAATGTGACTACCATACCGAAAAAAAATCAGTGCAATATTGTGCATTTTTCAAAAATCAGATACTTTTTCTATCCATCAGGAAAGAATATCTTTCTGTGTTTTTCAGCGCAATGCCTGTTCCCCGGACGACTGCTTTCAAAGGATCCTCGGCTACGTGAATTTTTAGTTTTGTTTTGGAAGACATGCGCTTGTCTAGTCCTCTCAACAGTGCACCGCCTCCAGTAAGGTAAATTCCCTTGCTGAAAATATCAGAAGATAACTCTGGCGGTGTGTCTTCCAGTGCCTTCAATACGGCTTCTTCAATTTTAGCGATGGACTTGTCAAGTGCTTCAGAAACCTCAATGTGGGTTGTAAAAATTTGTTTGGGTATGCCAGTCAGAAGATCACGTCCATTTACAGCGTATCTTGGCGGTGGATCCTGTAAATCCTGAATGGCTGAGCCCACGTTGATCTTGATCTGTTCTGCTGTGCGTTCTCCGATGAGCAGGTTGTGCTTCCGCTTCATATAATCAATAATATCGTTGGTGAATTCATCACCGGCGATACGGATGGACTGATCAGTAACGATACCCGAAAGGGCAATGACTGCAATTTCGGTGGTTCCTCCGCCAATATCAATGACCATGTTTCCTACAGGCTCTTCAACGTCAAGCCCGATACCTAAGGCAGCAGCCATTGGCTCGTGAATCAAGTACGTTTCTTTAGAGTCTACGTGGTCAGCGGAGTCAAATACCGCTCTTTTTTCAACTTCAGTTATTCCTGAAGGAATACAAATAACCATTTTTAAATGGGTAAAGAATCGCCTTTTCTCACCTATCATATTGATCAGGCCCTGAATTAATGCTTCAGCAGCCTGAAAATCAGCAATGACTCCATCCTTTAAGGGGCGAATCGTTTTAATATTGTCATGCGTTTTTTCATGCATCATCATGGCTCTGTTGCCGACTGCAATCACTTCCCCTGTATTTCTGTTGATGGCAACAATCGATGGTTCGTCTACAACGACCTTATCATTTTGTATAATGAGCGTATTAGCTGTGCCTAGATCGACAGCCAGTTCCTGTGTGAAAAAATTAAAGAATCTCATATTAATCTAAAATCAGCTATAATTAGGATAAATCAGGTCATGCCTGAACGGAGGAGCAAATTTACATTTTTTACAGATACTATTAGCAATTTAACTGATTCATATCCAAAATAATGCAAAAATTGTTAGGAGTTCATTTTCTGCAACTTTTCACGTGTGTCTAATCCGGAGTCACTACGACTTCAATCATGTCTTCCTTTTTGAGGTATTTTTGCGCAAGGTCTAAAATTTGCGAAGGTTGAATGTCCAGAATTTTTTGCACAAAGTCCATGAATTCGTATTTACTTTGACCTATTGTAACCATGGATTTTACAAAACCGCCGAGGTTCATTGGGCCGTCAAGCATATTCATAAAGTTGCCCAAGAGATAGTTTTTTACCATTTGCAACTCCTCGAGGCCAACTTTTTCCTGCTGAAGCACGGCCATCTGGTGGTAAAGTTCTTTCAAAAGAGGTGATACGTATTCATTTGCCGCTTCAGTGCTGATGTAGAAACACCCATCATACAACATTTGATCAATGCTGCTGTAAATATCGTAAGTAAAACCTTTTTCTTCTCGGATGGATTTCATTAATCTGGATCCAAAATAGCCGCCAAGAATGGTGTTTAAAACAAAAAATCCGGCATTATCGGCATGGTTTTTATCAAATAGTCTTCGGCCGGTTTTTATAGCGCTCTGGTGTTCTTTCCTACTGTGAATCCGGATGTTTTTTCCTGCAACGGGGAGATCACAGTAAGGAATTTGGGTAGGCAAGGATTTTTTTATTTCAGCACCAAAACAAGACTCTACTTTTTTTCGTATATCATTATTTAACCGGCCACTTAAGAAAATGAAAGCATTGTCACTACCATAGAACATCTGATGGTGCTCGATAATAGACTGCCTCGACAGTGAATGATAATCTTTTTCTACACTATTATACCCGTAAGGATGTTTTGCTCCGAAAATCTCCTCTGTAATTTGTCTGTAGCTGATAACCTCATTTTTGGATAATTCTTCCCGCAATTTCTCAATGTTGACTGAAACGAAGCGTTCGATCTCGTGATCAGGAAAGTCAGGCAAAAAATACATATCCCCAATCAATGGGATTAATTCAGGAGCATGCCGGGACATAGAATAAAAAGTGGTGTAAGCAAAGTCCATATTTGCCCCGGTTTTCATGCTGGCGCCATAAAAATCAATTTTTTCAGCGATGTCCCTCGAAGACAATCCGGCACAACCCTCCTTGATTAGAGTGGAAACGGCACGACTGCAAAGAGGAACTTTTTCTGTGGACCGTCCTGCCCGGTGCACAATCTCCAGTTTGAAAATATCCTGAGTACCCATATCTACCTCACAAACAGTCACTCCATTTGGTAAAACATATTGCTCAAATTCAGGCAATATAAGAGAGTCTGGTCGGGTAATCTGAGGGCCCTTTCTTCGGTTAAGCATGAAAATCAATTCTGCAACAAATGTAAGAAGAAATGATAAACTCGAAATGAAACAATATTGAAGGTAAATTCCAATAATATCCTTTATTTTTGCACCGAGATAAAAAAACTGGTTTAATGAGCAAAGAGTATAAACCTTCTTGTCTGGATTAAATGAATGTTTTTGATTTAAAAAGTACTCACACCATTTCCTAATTGGATTACAGATCCAAAAAACCATACACATGAGATTTGAGGTATCATCATCTGAATTATTAAAACAACTCAATATTGGATCAGGCGCCATCGGAGCAAATCCGGTTTTGCCGGTTATGGAGGACTTTTTGTTTCATGTTGAAAAAAATGTCTTGACAATTACTTCCACCAACCTCGAAACCACAATCATCACGCAACTTGATGTTACAGCTGACGAAGATGGAGTGATTGCCATTCCTGCAAAGATTTTGCTGGATACGATAAAGGCCTTACCTGAACAACCACTCACCCTTACAGCTGATGAACAAAATGGTGTAAAAATATTGTCAGCGTTTGGAGTCTATAAGTTGTCCGGAGATGCGGCAGATGATTTTCCCACACCACCGGAAGAAGACGACGTAGAGTCTCTCACAATGAATTCAAAAAAAATTCAAAAAGGGATTACCAACACAATCTTTGCGACCAGCAATGACGAATTGAGGCTTGCCATGACAGGAGTGTTGATTCAGATAGACTTCACCAGACTGCATTTTGTGGCCACAGACGCCCACAAGTTGGTAAAGTACACTGTTGGAAATTTGAATACAGACATCACAAGGTCTTTGATTATACCTAAAAAAGGGTTAAATCTGGTAAAAAATGCTCTGACAGAAGAATGCGATGTTTCCATCAGCTTCAATAAGGCAAACATTTTCTTTTCTTTTGGCAGGACCAAAATTGTCTGCCGTCTGATTGATGCGAAATACCCGGAATATAATGCAGTGATACCTGTTGAAAACCCTTTGGAAGCCATTATAAACAGAAAAGATTTTCTCAATTCTCTTCGACGGATTGCTATTTATGCCAACAAATCGACGAATCAGGTCATTTTAAATCTGACCGAAAAGTCAATGACGATTTCAGCGCAAGACCTGGATTTTTCCAATGAAGCTACCGAGCAGCTTACATGTTCATTTAACGGAGATGCTATGACAATAGGATTTAATGCCAAGATCTTTTCTGAAATGCTTTCCGTAATGGAAAATGAAGAGGTGAAACTCCAGTTATCAACACCTAGCAGGCCGGGACTGATTGTGCCTACAGAAGATGAGCCGGGAGAGACCCTTCTCATGCTTGTCATGCCTGTTATGATGGGTAATTAATTGCAATGAAAACCGGTCTGTTTTTTGGGTCTTTCAATCCAGTGCACACCGGACATATGATTATAGCCTCGTATATGGCAGAATTTACCGATCTTGACCAGGTTTGGATGGTTGTTAGTCCTCACAATCCTCTGAAAAACAAATCGACTCTGGCCAAGGATTATGACAGACTCTATCTTGTGCAGCAAGCTATCGGAGATAGTGATAAAATTAAAGCTTCCAATATTGAATTTTCTCTACCACAGCCATCTTATACCATAGATACGTTGACGTATCTCTCTGAACGTCACCCGGATAAACAATTCTGCCTCATCATGGGCTCAGACAACCTAAATACTCTTTCAAAATGGAAAAACTACGAAAAAATTTTAAGCCAATATCCCATATATGTGTATAGAAGGTGGCCAGATACAGCGGGACCATTTGATCATTTTCCCGGAGTGAAGCTGGTTGATGCCCCGTTGGTTGAAATTTCATCTACATTTATTCGAAGGGCACTCCGCGAAGGAAAATCAGTTCGCTATCTAGTACCTGACAAAGTACTCGAGACTCTCGAAAATTCAGGAATGTACCGTTAAATTCAGGTTTTTACCAAAAGGTAAATGGATATAAATTTAGATAGGAATTAACAGATCAACCAGGTCCAGATAGCTTTTCACTTCAGATGTAACAAACTAAAAACGAAGGCATGAGACAAAATAAATTTGATGCAATATATAAGCCACTCTTTGCTGTTTTTATTTTTTTTCATTTTGGAAATTCTCAATCAGGGATATTACCAGGAACCTGGAAATCACACCTTTCTTACAAGGAAGGAAGATTGGTTACACAAAGTGATGATAAAGTTATCTATGCAGCCCAAAGAGGGATATTTACTATTGACAAGGCTGATCTTTCTGTTGAATTTTTATCAAAAGAAAACAATCTTTCAGAAGTGGATGTCTCAGGCTTGTTTTATGACGATAGGAACCAGCAATTGTTTGTGGTTTACAGTAGCAATTTTATCGATATCCTTTCAGGGTCTACAATTTTCACAGTATCGGACATTGCTAATAATTCTACCATTATAGGAAGCAAAACAATCAACGACATCACATTTGCAAGTGCAGAAAACGCCTATATAGCCACGGACTTTGGAATCCTGGGCTTTAGTCCGAAACAGAAAGAATTTCAATTTACTACATTCACACAACAAAAAGTATATTCCGTGTGCGAAAACAGAAACAGCATCTATGCTGCCACTGAGAACGGATTGTATTTTATTTCAAAATCTGATTCAAGGATTTCGGATTTTAATGCCTGGCAAAAAATACTTCCACAATCTGGCCTGCCATCAGCAGATCAGATCAAAAAGGTCAGAACAAAAGCTTCGTTACTTGTAGTTTGGCAGGACAATGCAATATATATCCAAAATAATCAGGACCAGTTTTCTGAAATACTGGCTCCCAATTGGGGCAACGCAGCGATTAACTTTTTCTCTACAGAAGGTTCTTATATTATGGCCGGCGTTGAACAAAATAACCAGACCCAGGTGTTTTTCCTTGAAACCTCAGGAAATATAGCGGGTATTCGACCGGAGGGTTGTCTGAATAAAACAAGAAATGCGATTGAAGACGAGAAAGGTAGGGTATGGTATGCAGATGAATGGGAACCCGTCAGGTACACCGAAGGCTTGGCTAATGGTGAGTGCCGTCAGTTGAGTTTTTCTACTCCTTATACCAATGACGCAAGCAACATCAGGTTTAAAGGAGAAAAAGCGTATGTTGCTTCGGGTGGAGTTACGGAGGATTACCAGTATAAATTTACCAGATATGGATTTTATACTTATGAGCAGGGAGACTGGATCAATTTTACTCAGGAAAAAATACCTGAAATCCTGGAATATGACTTTTTAAATTTGTTTTGTCTTGCGCCAGATCCGTTTTCTTCAAATATTTATTTGGGAAGCTATTACAATGGCCTTCTTTCGTTTGATGAAAAAACAGGAAAAGCGGAGCATTGGAATAAGGACAACAGCATATTACAGGGAGTCATCGGTGATCCGCAAAGAACCCGAGTTGCAGGCTTGGCTTTTGATAAAAAAGGCAATCTTTGGATATCCAATTACGGATCTACCTCACCGCTTGTAGTCAAAACAAAAGAGGGATCATGGCACAAATTCAGTTTGCCGGGAAGCAGTCAGCTTGCGGAGATTGCCATCGACCAGTCAGGCAATAAATGGATCGTTGTGCCGGGAGTTGGGAATGGAATTCTTGTATACAACGAAGGAGAAAACATTTCAGATACCGGTGATGATACTTTCAGGTTCATCAATCGCAACAATAGTATACTCACTGGAAATAAAGTGAATTCGGTCCTTGTGGATCTGGATGGCGCTGTTTGGGTGGGTACGGATCAAGGTCCTGTCATTTTTGACTGTGGCAATCCTTTTCAGGAGTCAGTCTGTCGGGGTAGCACAAGACCAGTTGTCGTAGACGGTATTCCCTCTCTCCTTTTGAGGGATGAAGACATACTTTGTATGGAAGTGGATGGGGCAAATAGAAAATGGTTTGGAACGAGAAACGGAATTTTTGTACAATCGACCGATGGAACAACTCAAATTGACCAGTTTACTACAGGCAATTCCCCACTGCTCAGCAATAGGGTGGTAGATCTGGCGTATAATTCGCAGACCTGAATACGAAGGACTGATTTATGTCAAAGGTCTGGTCAGGGATGCAAATGTGAAAATTACAGACGTCCAGGGAAGGCTGGTCTATGAAACCAGAGCATTGGGTGGACAGGCAGTCTGGGATGGAAGGGATTATCATGGCTTAAAGGCATCCCCTGGGGTTTATCTGGTCTTTAGCGCCAACGAAAACACTTCCGGTGAAAATGACTCCTATGTCACAAAAATATTGATCATTGATTGATTTTGCTTTTCCTGAGAATTTCTTCATAAAATTCTTCATACTGGGGCAAGATCTGATCAATGTCAAAACGACGCGCCTGAAGGAAGGCATTTTGTCTGAACTGATTTAATGTGTCTTCGTTTTCCAGAAGTTCAATACATTTCTGAGCCATGCCTTTGATGTCGCCCACTGCACACATGTAACCAGTTTGACCATCAATATTGACTTCCGGGAGACCTCCAGCATTGGATGAGATTACCGGAACTTCACAAGCCATCGCTTCCAGTGCAGCCAATCCGAAGCTTTCATTTTCTGAAGGAAGCAAAAACAAGTCTGAAATAGCGAGCAATTCTTCTACAGCCTCTTGTTTTCCCAGGAAACGAATGTGGTCGCACAGTCCGATTTGGCGACAAAGATCTTCCATCGCCTTTCTTTCTGGTCCGTCTCCGATCAGGAGCAGTTTGCTTTCAATCTGCTTAGATACAATTTCAAAAACACGAATCACATCTTCCACACGTTTCACTTTTCTGAAGTTGGAGATGTGAATGAGTATTTTTTCACCATCAGGAGCGATGGCCTTTCTGAAATGGTCCTTATTTATTTTTCGAAAGCGACTAAAATCTATAAAATTATGGACGACTTTAATTTCCCGGTCAATGTGGAATGTGCTGATGGTTTCGTTTTTCAATTGTTCAGAAACCGCAGTCACACCATCCGATTGATTGATCGTAAACTCCACAACCGGTGCGAATGAACTATCATTTCCTACCAATGTAATATCTGTTCCATGTAATGTAGTAATAATTGGAATATAGATTCCCTGGGAAGCTAGAATTTGTCGCGCCATATATCCTACCGCAGCATGAGGAATTGCATAGTGTACGTGAAGCAGATCAAGTTTTTCAAACAGGACAACGTCTACAAGTTTACTGGCCAGAGCAGTTTCATAAGGAGCAAACTCAAACAGCGGGTACTCCATTGCCGTCACCTCGTGGAAATATACGTTGGCATGAAACGAAGTGAGCCGAACAGGTCTTTTGTAGGTGATAAAATGCACATCATGGCCTTTATCCGCCAAACCAAGTCCCAGTTCAGTGGCAACAACACCACTGCCTCCAAAAGTAGGGTAACAGACCATTCCAATTCTCATATTCTCGTATAACTAATAGAACTTCATAACAAATGAATGTTCAAAACGTTTGTATGAGGTATTTATACTCATCAATTTATGGATTGGACCAGCAGTTTAAAGGGGTTTCAGGCATACCTATTGCTGGAAAAATCATTGTCAATGCACTCTATTGAGGCGTACATTAGAGATGTGGGAAAATTGATGGAGTATGTTTTTACCCTCAAAATAGACCTGCCTCCAGATCAACTTAGTGCTGATCAACTCACAGGATTTGTCTATTTTATCAATGATCTGGGGCTGGAGGCCAGAAGTCAGGCAAGAATTATTTCTGGCATAAGGGCTTTTTACAGGTTTTTACTTTTGGAAGACATCATCCACGAAGATCCAACTGCCTTACTCGAGAGTCCTAAATTAAAAAGAACACTACCGGATGTTTTGTCTTTTGAGGAAATTGAACAGATCTTGTCATCGGTAGATTTGTCAGAGCCCAACGGACAGCGAAATCGAGCTATTTTTGAGACGTTATATGCATGCGGACTAAGAGTTTCAGAGCTTGTCACCTTAAAGTTGAGCAATTATTTTCCAGAGCAGCAATTCATGAAAGTTTTGGGGAAAAACAACAAGGAAAGGCTCGTGCCGATAGGCCCTTCAGCAATAAAGCAAATTGAGGTTTATTTGACCACTGAAAGAAATAAAATGCATATTTCTGATAAAAACAGCCAGGACACCCTATTCTTAAACCGAAGGGGAAAAGGTCTTACCAGGGTTATGATCTTTACATTAATCAAAAAACATACTGCGCTGGCAGGCATCAATAAAAATGTAAGTCCACATACTTTCAGACACTCGTTTGCCACGCATCTTGTGGAAGGAGGGGCTGATTTGCGGGCTGTGCAGGAGATGCTGGGTCACGAATCAATCTTGACCACGGAGATCTATACACATGTTGACAGAAACTACCTGAAAGAAACACTTTTAAAATTTCACCCGTTAAGCAGGAGTTAGTTTCCCATAAAGGATGACATTGTCAATTAGCCGAACTCCATCCACCCAAACCGCAATACAAACAACCGCACAGAGGCCTTCTTTTATATTCTTAATTGGATGGAGCGTTGTGCAATCTACAATTTCCAGATATTCCGGAGACAAGGACCTGTCATCAAGCATTTTTCTGGCTTCGTTCAGTAAGTTGTCCGTTGAATTATGCTGTATATGTTTTTTTATCCATTGAAGAATCTGGAATATTTCCCCTGCTTTATATCTTGCTTCGCTTGATAGTCTCTCGTTTCTTGAACTCATTGCCAACCCATTTTCTTCCCGGATTATGGGGCAGATCACCAATTGTATTTTGCTTTTCCAAACATACAACATATGGCGTATGATCGTAAATTGCTGAAAATCTTTTTGGCCCATATAGAGTTTTGAAGCCGGCACGATACACAGAAGCCGTTGGACAACCTGCACCACTCCCTGAAAATGCCCGGGCCGGTGCCTTCCTTCCATAGTTTGTTCGAGAAAACCCAAATCTATCCGTTGGATTAAATTAGTACCATCGGGATAAATTTCTTGAATTTCCGGAGCAAAAACCACCACATCACCGAGTTTATTAAGCAAATCCAGGTCTTTATCAAGATTGCGGGGGTATTTTTCCAGATCAGAAGGATTATTGAACTGTGTTGGGTTGACGAAAACAGAAAGTATCGTGATATCGTTTTCTCTCAGAGAAGCCTGAACCAGGGAAATGTGGCCCTCATGTAAAGCACCCATTGTAGGAACAAAGCCTGTAGACTTGTTCTCTTTTGTCCAGCGGACCATAGCGGAAGTCATGTCGGCCGCTGTACGGATTACTTCTATCATGACAACCTACCTCTTTTTTTTCCCGGTCTTGGGATGAGTCAGTTTCATTTCTGAAACAAGGTGACCAGCACCGGCGTATTTATCAATGACCCATAGGATGTAACGTACATCAACCATGATATTCCTACAGATAGACACATCATAGTGTATGTCACTCATGGTGCCTTCCCAAACCCTGTCAAAGTTTAGTCCTATGAGATTACCCTCAGCATCAATGGCAGGACTACCGGAATTTCCCCCAGTAGTATGGTTGGAACCGATAAAGCAAACGGGCAATTTTCCGGATTTGTCGGCATAGATTCCAAAGTTTTTACTATTGTATAATTCAAGCATTCTGGGTTGTACATCAAATTCGTAGTCTCCAGGAATATATTTTTCAATAATTCCGTCCAGATACGTTACGGGCTGGTAGGTGACAGCGTCTTTGGGTTGGTAGCCTTCTACTTTTCCGTATGTAACTCGCAAGGTACTATTGGCGTCCGGATAAAACCTGATCTCTGGAAACAACTCCAGCTGGGCTTTTGTGTAAAGGGCCTGTTTTGCGTCAATTTCTTTTTTTAAGGTTGTATAGGGTGTAAGGATATCGCGGTTATACAAATCCAGCCAGTCACCGACCCACAAGTACAATGGATCCGTCTTGATCTTCTTCACTGCGATATCAGCGGATTGTTCAAACAATTCGGACACCTTTTGACTGGACGAAAACAGTGACTGATTGTACATTTCCTCCACTATAATGCTAAAATCAGGATTTTTGCCTGAAGAAGTTCCTTTTAGGCCCGAGGGGATAAAGGAAGGGGCGACACCTTTCACATACAAATCTAACAAAGCGGTTAATTTTTCCTGATCAATTTTTGCATCAAAATCAGGATAAAAATTGTCAAACATTCCTGATACTTTGGGCAACATTTCCAGATATCCGGACTCTCCCTTTTTATCATATTCATTCACCAGTCTTCTTACACTGCTGATTGTGGATGTCAGGTCAACATTGCGGAACAAAATTTCACTCACATAGTCGTTGGCAAGAGCATAAGGCTCTATCTCCTGATACAGCCTGTTCAAATCCAGGAGCACTGCGGAATATGGACTTTCTGCAGATAGTCTCCTTGTGAATTCGGCTTCAAAAGCTTGTTTTTCACCGAGGGCATTTGTTTGTTTGAGGCCCTGAGATTCTCCGATCCATTTTTTCCAGTAATTAGCGATGGAGGCATACTTTGCTGCATATTTTATTTTTGTGGCTTCGTCAGCCCGCATGTACTTATCCGTAATTTTGAGTGCTTTATCTCTGATAGTAATTTTAGCCGGATTTAATGTGGTGATGATCTGATTCACAGCAGAGGCAGGAAGGTATTGGTTTGTTTTTCCGGGAAAGCCAAAAACCATCGTAAAATCACCCACTTCAATACCGTCCATTGATACTGGCAGGAAATGTTTTGGTACGTATGGTACATTGTCAGGTGAATAATCAGCTGGCTTATTGTCTTTACCTGCATATATACGAAACAATGAAAAATCACCGGTGTGTCTGGGCCAGACCCAGTTGTCTGTATCTGAACCAAATTTTCCGATGGATTCAGGCGGAGCCCCCACCAGCCGGACATCCCGGAAGACAGTTGTCACAAACGCAAAGTACTGATTACCATCGTAAAATGGTCGAATCACGACTTGCTGATAACTTTCAAGAGAATAGGATTTGCGAATATTTGCAATATTTGATTCAATCAATGATTGCCTGTCACCAGCGTTCATTCCAGGCGTGACTCCCAGAAGTGCTTTTTCTGTCACATCATCAATGTAATCAATTAAGGTGGCTGTAAGACCTTCGTTTGGGAGCTCTTCTTTATAGTTTTTTGCCCAAAACCCATTCTTTATCAGGTTGTTTTCAACAGTGGAGTGGGACTGAATTTGGCCATAACCACAATGATGGTTTGTCAGCAGGAGACCATTGGGTGAAACGATTTCAGATGTACAAAAACCTCCAAAATGCACAATAGCATCTTTCAGTGAACCCTTGTTTATACTGTAAATGTCGTCTGCAGATAACTTCATGCCCATTGACTTCATTTCCTTTTCGTTGAGCGCTTTCAACAATTGTGGAAGCCACATTCCTTCTCCACCAAACAATGAGAAGGAAAAGAAAATGCAAATCCAAAACAATTGACCAGCCTTCAGTATAAGACCTCTATTCATTTCAATCCTTTTTTTGAGGACAAAGGTAGAATATTTTCACTGATCTGTGTTGACCACGATTCAAGAGGAGAGTCAAAAGCTAAAAATAAACCAGGGCAGTGGAATAATCCAAAATCTATGATTACATTAGACCTGTTTTTCCAATATTAAAACTTTGTTATGTCACTCAGGCCTTCTTTCGTTTACGTTTTTCTTGTGGTGCTCATTTTAGGATGCCAACACGGGACCGATCAGGAAAAACAAAACAGACCGCTCGACTATTGGGTGTTTCGATCTGTACTTGACGGGAATGTCCGAATGGTCACGCTTGCACTTTCGGACAAAGTCTGGGCTTCCTATCATACCGCAACAGGGTCATTATATAAAGCGTGGAAAGGATCAGTGTATTTTGACGGGGCTGTGTATACTACTGCTCATGGTCCGCAGCCAATCACAATAGGAAATAGTTATCTTGAACACACACACACGCAACCCTGGTTTTTGCTAAAGGGACAAGACACAGTTGTCACAGCGTTTCAGTATAAAGGGCACCGGATTAAAAGCGGAAAAGTATCTCTTATGTACGCCCTTGAAGCGAAGGATCTTGCGACTCCTGTGAGAATCTATGAAGAAGTAGATGCGATTGTCACGGAATCCGGACAGCCGGTATTTCAAAGAACTTTTTCTACCGAAAATGTACCTGAGGGCATGAAGGTATGCCTCAAAACGACCATTGCATCTATAGTCGACGAAAGCAACATCGATACTGATGGCATGCTTCAAATCTCTTCGAAAGAGGAAGTAAAAAAAGATGAAATCACGTCACTTCTTATTAATGGAGTACTCGAATTGAAATCCAATGCCCAGACACGCTTTCATCTTACGTTGTTGCAAACGCCAACGATTGAAAACAAAAATAGTGTGAGTACAGAAGAGGAGGATGAAGAAGAAGAGGGAACTATTCCAGAGGGGCTTGCTCTCATTGCCAGAAGTGATTGTAAAACCTGCCACAATAAGACACGACAGACGATAGGACCATCGTATACCGCCATTGCACAAAAGTATGACAACACACCTGAAAACATCAGCCTTCTGACCCAAAAAGTAAAAAAAGGAGGTTCAGGTGTCTGGGGTTCACAGGCCATGACGCCGCACGCAGATCTACCTGAAGATGACATTCAGAAAATGGTGGGATACATACTATCCCTGGATGCCGGTTCTGAAGAAAAGATTGATGGGACTAAGGCCACTTCTCTCATAACCTTGTCGCCTCCCTCAGAAATCAAAGAAAGCGATATGTTGCCAGGTAGCGTCGTTTCGATTTACACCATTCCTGCCAATGCGCAAAAAATTCCAACTATCCAAAACAACCCAAAACCCCGCTTTGCGGGCGTTCTTCCTAAGTTTGACAATATTACAGGGGGAGATTTTAAGCAACTGGATGATAATTTTTTACTTCATGGTACAGGCTATTTAAAAATTGACCAAGATGGGACATATTCCTTTCACATCTGGAGTGATGACGGCTCGAAACTTTTCATAAATGATCAGCTTGTGATCGACAATGATGGTCCGCATGGTGTAGAGTACGGAGAAGTGAGCATAGCAATGAAGAAGGGATACTATCCGTTCCGACTTGAGTATTTTCAGGGAGGAGGAGGAAAGTTTTTATCTTTCAACTGGAAAAAGCCGGGCGACAAGGACTTTGCATCCGTCTTTTGATTTGACACAGGCGCGTCCCGACTCATTCAAACCCAAAGTTGGAGGTATGGATTTTTTATCAGACGGTCGGCTGGTCGTGAGTACGTGGGATTCTTCAGGTTCAGTATATGTTGTGGAAAATGTACAAAAGGGTGATACCAGCGCCATGAAGACAAAACGAATTGCTTTTGGTTTGGCGGAGCCGCTGGGTCTTAAAGTGATTCACGATACAATTTACGTCATGCAGAAGCATGAAATGACCAGATTAGTGGATACAGATCATGATGACATCATTGATGAATACCAAACTCTTTGCGATGATTGGAAAGTTTCAGCAAATTTTCATGAGTTTGGATTCGGACTGGCTTTTAAGGACGACTATCTTTACGCAACTCTTGCAACAGCTATCAATCCGGGAGGGGCGAGCACGCAGCCTCAAAT
Organism: Saprospiraceae bacterium; assembly: GCA_021298335.1. Classification (GTDB taxonomy): domain Bacteria; phylum Bacteroidota; class Bacteroidia; order Chitinophagales; family Saprospiraceae; genus OLB9. The sequence continues at coordinate 66,824 of JAJTEZ010000001.1, forward strand.
TCCAGACAGGGGGAAAGTGATTAAGGTACATTACCGAACCGGTGAGATGTCTTTTGTCGCGTCAGGTCTGCGCACGCCCAACGGAATTGGCATTGGTTATAAAGGAGAATTGTTTGTAGCCGACAATCAGGGAGATTGGCTTCCTTCCTCTAAAATAGTACATGTCAGACAGGATGCATGGTTTGGTTCCAGGTCTGTAGACCCTGAAGGCACGAAAAACAGAAAAGAAGATTTGCCTGTGGTTTGGCTGCCGCAGGATGAAATCGGAAATTCTCCTTCCACGCCTCTGGCATTGGATCTGGGTATTTACAAAGGCCAGATGATTCACGGGGAAGTGACTCATGGTGGAGTAAAGCGCGTCTTTGTGGAAGAAGTCAATGGCAAATTGCAGGGATGTGTATTTCGGTTTACTCAAGGCCTGGAAGCTGGGGTAAACCGAATGGTCTGGGGTCCGGATGGTGCATTATATGTGGGGGGGATTGGCAACCCTGGCAACTGGGGCCATACAGGAAAGTTCAGGTATGGTTTGCAGCGTCTGGCATTTAATGGAAAACCTGTTTTTGAGATGCTGGCAGTTAGGGCGAAGTCGAACGGCATTGAAATTGAATTTACTGAGCCTCTCAGAGATGGAGACGGATGGAATCCTCTGGATTTTGAAGTAAAACAATGGTATTACAAACCCACTGCCGAATATGGAGGTCCCAAGCTGGGTGAAAAGTTGCTTGAGGTGCAATCGGCGACAGTCTCAGCCGACAGAAAAAAGGTGTTCCTGCAATATTCTGGTCAGAAATCCAATCATATGGTGTATGTCCGCCTGAAAAAACGGTATATCAGTGATGCAGGTCGATCACTTTGGTCGACAGAGGCATGGTATACAATGAATGAAGTGCCTGTAAATCAACCGGGAATTACAAATCCACCGCCATATACCTTTTCAAATACCAAGTTAACTGATGCAGAGAAAAGGGCGGGATGGAATTTGCTTTTTGATGGCAAATCATTGAAAGGGTGGCGTAATTTTAAAAAGTCTACCATCGGCAAAGGATGGATTATTCAGGATGAAGCCATTCACCTCAATGCTCAACCCAGCAAGGATGGCCACTGGCAGGCAGAAGATGGTGGAGATATCATCTCAGAGGGCAAGTATCAGGATTTTGAATTTATGTATGACTGGAAAATCGGCAATTGTGGTAATAGCGGTGTGATGTTTTATGTGGTAGAAGACAATAAATACAAGTATGTATGGGAAACAGGACCGGAAATGCAGGTACTTGACAACTCCTGCCATCCTGACACGAAATATGAAACACACAGGGCAGGAGATTTATACGACATGATTGCCTGCAAATATCAGTCAGTCAGAACTGCTGGTGAATGGAATGAGGCCAGAATTCGGTCAGAAAAAGGACTGGTGACCTTTTGGTTGAATGGTTTGGAAGTGGTTAGATTTACAATGCACGACGATTCCTGGAAAAAACGAATCGCGGAAAGCAAGTTTAAAGAAATGCCGGATTTTGGAAAGTCCAGATCGGGACATCTATCCCTGCAGGACCATGGCGACAAGGTTTGGTACAGAAATTTAAAAATCAGAGAATTATAATCATTAAAGTCAGATATTTATATGAATCGATCAACACAACTTCAACTTTCAGTCATGATGTTTCTCCAGTTTTTCATCTGGGGAGGCTGGTTTGTGACCATGGGTACATTTTTATCAAAAAACATGAGTGCAGACGCGATGCAATCGGGTCAGGCATACAGTACACAATCCTGGGGTGCCATTATTGCTCCTTTTATCATTGGCCTCATAGCTGACAGGTATTTTAATGCAGAAAAAATCCTTGGAGTTCTTCATTTGCTCGGGGCAGGATTGATGTATCTCATGGCAAATGCACCGGATTTCAGTAGCTTTTATCCCTATGTGCTGGCATATATGATCGCCTATATGCCTACTTTGGCACTGGTTAATTCTGTAGCTTTTCACCAAATGAAAGACCCATCAAAAGAATTTTCTTTTATTCGCGTATTTGGAACAATTGGATGGATTGTCGCCGGCTTAATGATCAGTTTTGTATTTCAATGGGACAATACTGAAAACATAGCGTCGGGAATGTTGAAAAACACCTTTTTACTCTCAGGTGCAGCATCAGTTATGTTGGGGGCAATGAGCTTTTTTCTCCCTTCTACTCCGCCGAAAGCTGACAGGAGCAAGCAGGTAACAATGTCTGATATTCTAGGACTGGATGCATTAAAACTTTTGGCCGATCGAAATTATCTTGTGTTTTTTCTCTCTTCAGTATTAATTTGCATTCCTCTCGCCTTCTATTATAATTATACAAATCCGTTTTTAGTCAACGCCGGGCTGGAAAATGCCACTGGAAAAATGACTATTGGTCAAATGTCTGAAGTGGGCTTTATGCTTCTTTTGCCATTTTTCTTTAAAAAATACGGATTCAAACACACGAACATCGTTGGCATGCTGGCCTGGGCCCTCCGATATGTTCTGTTTGCCTATGGAAATGCGGGAGAAATGTCGTTTATGTTGTTGATGGGTATTGCATTGCATGGTATTTGCTATGATTTT
>JAJTEZ010000084.1 GCA_021298335.1 Saprospiraceae bacterium
CTATGTCTGGTTTGACACAGACGAGGATGGTATCCAGGACCCTTCCGAAAACCCGGTGTCCGGTTTGAAGGTAAGTCTTTACAAAAAAGATGGAACATTCATCGGTGAGACTACCACAAATTCTAAAGGCAATTACTTGTTTAAAAACCTCTTGCCCAGAATGGATTACGCCATTGTCTTCGGCAATCTTGCTCAATATGAGGACATGGCTATGGTTTTCCAGAATAAAAAATGGGTTGTCACCACAGCTGATGCAAATACAGGATTAGGCAATGATGAGAATGATTCAGATGGTGTCAAATTACCGGATACACTGGCTGCCCCCATCCAGAATGTACTGGGTATATGCTTTACAACAGGTGAACTTGGGGAAAACAATTATACCTATGATCTGGGTTTAATTCCGTTTTCTCCTGTGAGCATCGGAGATACCGTATGGGTTGATAAAAATAAAAATGGAATCCAGGAAGAAGGAGAACCAGGCGTAGCTGGCGTTCCCGTAATCTTATATTTAAAAGACGGTACGCCTGTGGATACTGTCATGACAGACGCAAACGGCAAGTATCTGTTTAAATTCCTCCAGCCTGCAACGGATTATATTATCCAGTTTGGGTACATGAGCAATTATGATGGCAGCAGTCTGGTGTTCAATGGCATTTCCTATACCGTGACATCAGCCAATCAGGGCTCTGATGATACCGTTGATTCGGATGCTCAAACGGGAGTTTCCGGAATACCTGCCTCTTTCGCGAGCAAATATGTAATATGCCTGACGACGGGCCAACTCGGTCAAAATAATTACACCTACGATTTAGGACTTATTACTTCCGGAATCGGAAATATGGTATGGAAAGATTTGAATTTCAATGGCTTAATGGATCCAACAGAGGAGGGCATTGCCGGTGTGGTCGTCAATGTACATGAGTGCACAACCAATGTGCCGGGAGCAGCTGATCCGGATTACACAAAAACCACTGATGCCTATGGAAAGTACCTGATTCAGAATCTTCCTGCAGGCTCCTATGCACTGTCCTTTAATTACGGTGGCTTGTCAAATGCAGCAGAATTGCGCTTTGCTATGCCCGATGTGGAGACAAATACACTGGATGCTTTAGATTCAGACGTATTGAGACCAGGAAACGTATTAAACAAAGATGTGGTTGCCTTTACAGGATGTTTTACATGGAATCCGAGTGTCAATGATTATGATCCTGACCATGATGCAGGCCTGATCTGCGATGATTTGCTGATCGACCCAACCGGATATATCTATTGTGAAAATTCCGGTGAAATACTGGAGGGTGGACTGGTGACAGTTACAGGGCCGGGAAATATTTATATTATACACGATGGTTCGAATGGATACTATCAATACTTTGTCGATAAGGTAGGGATGTATACGATGACACTAACTAACCCGCCTGGATACAATAACTCTTGATAACTTTACTTGTGGTAAAAATCGTCTTTACACGCAAATGTTACTCGAACCGGGCGACTATATTACCAATAATAATTTTCCGCTTAGTTGTGTTGACCTCGGAGATTTGCCGGATAATTATGCAACACAATTATCTGAGAATGGGCCTAAGCACCCGGTAGCTCAGATTCCAAATCTTTATATGGGCCTACTGGTTGATATCGAAGCAGATGGAGCTACATCAACGATGGCTGGTATCATGGGCCTCGATGGAGACGACCTCGCAGGCCCGGCAGTTGACGATGAAGATGGTTTGCAGTACATACCTACCTTCCTGCCCGGCTTGAAAACCACAGTATATGTGCAAGTGACCAACAATGTAGGTAGAACGGCCTATCTCAAAGCCTTTGCCGACTTTAATGGCGATGGTGACTTCCTGGATCCAATGGAGGCAGTTGAAAAAGCAGTGAATGATGGCTATTCCGGATTGGTAAGTTTGACGTTTATGCCGCCAGCAGATGCAGTAACAGGCGAAAAGCTTGGTTTGCGTCTCAGATTGTCCACAAGCCAGGGGCTTTCTGCTACGGGAATGGCCCCCAATGGTGAGGTAGAGGATTATATGTTTACAATTCCAAATACCATTTTTGTAGGGAATTATGTCTGGATTGATGCGGATCAGGATGGACTTCAGGACGCAGGGGAAACACCTGTAGAAGGACTTCCAGTATCATTATACAGTAAAGCAGGTACTTTGCTTGAAACAACTTCTACCAATCTCGGTGGTGAATACTACTTTATGAATTTAACGCCGATGACAGATTATATCGTTGTCTTTGGAGAGGATAGCCAATACAATGGTGCGACCCTCACAATAGATGGTGCAAAATATATGGCTACGACAGCTGATGTCAATAGCAATAGTAAGGATTCGCTTGATTCTGACGCCACACTTGATGTGGGTGGTATTCCAGTGGCGTTACAGAATCAGCTGGCAATCTGTTTCAAGTCCCCTTCTACAGGTTTTAATGTAACCTATGATTTGGGGCTCGTTGTCAAAGGAATCGGTAATCTTGTCTGGAAGGACAGCAATTTCAACGGGAAGTACGACACTGGAGAAGAAGGAGTGCCGGGTGTGAAAGTCAATATTCACCCCTGTACAAACGATGAGCCGGGAGCTGCACTGAGCCAGTATATGCAAACCACAGATTTCAGGGGTAACTACCTGATTCAGGATTTACCTGCTGGAAATTATGCATTGTCATTCGATTACAGCATGGTGTATAACGGAGATACACTCCGCTTTACCTTGCCCAACATTAACCAGAATGGCAATGATGCAGAAGATTCAGATGTAAAGATTCCATTGGATTTGTATTCGATGAGCAATCCAACATCTGTGTCAACAACGATGTGTTTCGAATGGACACCATCGACGACTCCATCTGATATGACCCATGATGCAGGACTTATGTGCGAAGATCAGTTGCTGATTGACCCTACAGGTTGGTTGTATTGCGAGCTGTCAGGAGAGGTGCTGGAAGGAGGTCAAATTACCGTATCAGGACCGGGAAATGTGTATATGATCCATGATGGTAGTTCCGGGTATTATCAGTTTTATGTGGATGCAGTAGGAACATACAATATTGGTGTAATCAATCCTCCCGGATATGAACGCTCAACAGCGCCGGATAGCCTTGGTCTGAACAACCCATATAGTGTGGGTTCTGAGGACGCAAACGGAGATGATTTTCTGGAGATTTATACATGTGATGACAATCGATTGTATCAAACTATGTTGCTGGAACCCGGTGATTTTATCATCAACAATAACTTCGCATTTTCTTGTGGAGACCTGGGGGATCTGCCGGCTCAATATTCTACGCTTTTGGAGGATGATGGTGCAAAACACGCAGTGGCACAGGTTCCCAATCTATATATTGGTAGTAAGGTTGACAAAGAAACAGATGGACAGCCTGACAACATGGCTGGCATGATGGGTGGTGGTGATGACGGTTCAGAATCACTGGATGATGACGAAGATGGCCTGGAATTACCGTTGTTGATGACCCCTGGTGACTCAGCGATGGTACCTGTGATGGTGACAAACAATACAGATGAAACAGCCAAGCTATATGGTTTTGCAGATTTTAATAATGATGATAATTTTACCTATTTAGATACGTTGGTAAGTGGAGAAACTGAGTACATAGATGATTTCGTCGATTCATTGGAAATGGCGATGGTGGAAGTTCCTGCCGGGTACTCAGGCATAGTACTTCTGAAGTTCAATGTACCTTCTGATGTGGACACGGGTGTGAAACTTGGGTTCAGATTGCGGTTATCTACTATTACAGATTTGTTGGATACCGGATGTGCACCCGATGGCGAAGTCGAGGATTATATGATTATCGTCGGAGGATTTGATTATGGAGACCTTCCGGAGACATATAACACAGCGGGGACTGATAGTCCACCCAGACATTTGGTGACAGAAGATTTGAAACTGGGTGCCTCAGTGGACTCGGAAACAGATGGACAACCGGAAGCGATGGCAGGTATGATGACAGGTGGTGATGATGGAAACACCGGAGATCAGACGTATGGTACATCGGAGGTAGAAGGAGATGACGAAGATGGTATTACACTGTTGAGCCCTATGGTTGCAGGTCAAAATGCATGTATCCAGTACGATGCCATGAATAATACCGGAGAACCCGCGGTATTGCAAGCCTGGATTGACTTCGATAATAACGGAACATTTGAGTCTGACGAACAATTGAATACAGGCAGTTTTGCCGCCGGTGGAGGTGTGGCTGTAGATACCGGTATGGTCAGTGATGTGAAATTGACATTTACAGTGCCACAGGATGTAAATTATGGATCCGGTTATTTCTTTGCCCGTTTCAGGTTGAGTCCTGATGGCGGACTTGAAGCAGATAGTCAGACAGGTAATGCACCGGACGGTGAGATTGAAGACTATAAGTTTATGCTTGCCAAAATAGGAAACCTTGTGTGGGAAGATTACAACCACAACGGTCTGCAGGAGAGCGGCGAACCAGGCATAGACAGCGTCATGGTGTCTCTTACCTGGGCTGGACCAGATGGTGATGTCAAAACAACTGAAGACAATGTGACCTATATGACCAAGACGGGTCCTCAGGGAGGATTCCAGACTGGAGAGTATAATTTCTGCGGCCTGGCACCAGGGAATTATAAGCTGACCTTTACAGCTCCTGAAGATATGGTCGCTACCAAAATGAATGCAGGAAGCCAGATGTTGGGTGGAATGCTCGATAGCGATGCGGGTTCAAGTGGCGCTGCGATGAATGTATTGATGCCAATGGAAGTATTTACCTTAGGTTGTGCCCCTTGTCTGCCAACCAACGAGAATGGGTTTGGAGATGATAGCCCCGCTGCGGTGGGCGGATTTCCGGATAACCAGACGGACGAAACGCATGATATGGGCTTTTGGAGACCCTGTTGCTCCGATCTGATGAACTATTGCTGTCCGCAGAATAATAAATAGGACATTAGTTTTTACCAAAGAAAGAAGAGGACTTGCGTAATTGCAGTCCTCTTTTTTTTTAAGGTAAATAGAATCCAATAATTGCAAGTCATTTTTATATGTTAAGTAATTGAAAATCAATTTTATAGAAAATTAATCAGCACAATAATTAATTAAATAACATGCTTTTTATTTAAGATAGAATTTGGTTCTTATAGATACGACATTGGGCTGTAACGATAACTCAATTATGTAGAGGTTTTACATCTTTGCGCCTTTATCATACTACCTGAAGATGATGTTGAATGTACAATTCACCACAAAGGGGTTGTTGAGTCAATCTGAGGTCTCCCGTTGTCCCAATTCCGACGTTTACCCATCCGGGTATAACATCTGCTTGTGTAATTCATTTTGCATAATACCACCAAGTATTCGTGTTGATACGTTCTCTAATCTGTTTCTTTTCTGGTTGAAAATGAAGATTACAAGACGACAAAAGCATTCGTGCCACAGGAAAGTGACAAGAAATCAATTTTTATTTATTCTACCTAAAAATTCAATTTAATGAACACAAACAAACCTATGTTAACAGTGGGCGTTGCAGTATGTTTCATTTTACTGCTGCACTATCCCTTTCTCCAGATGACTGCCAGGTATGGACAACTGGCGAATCATGCGATACGCCAATTTTTTGCTCTGCATAGTGACAATCCGTATCAGGGAGATAAGGCGCGTAATGATCAGGCAGCTCATGAATTGTATAGCTTCCCCGGGGCAGAAAAGTCTGGTACGACGCAAAGTCCTTTGATGTGTACAAAACTATCGGAAACACATTCAGTGTCAGGTTGTTTTCTAAAAGATACATTGCAATTGGCGATAGTTCGATTTGAAGTAAACTGGGATCCCACACTTGAAAATCCGGCGATAAACAATAAATCAGACGTAATAACAATTAAAATGGCCGGTCAAACGCAAACCATTGATCCGGGCAAGAGTAGTCTCACTGATGTTGGTCTAAAGCCTCCTTTTGCAGTAGGTTTTGAGGTTCCGGCCGACGGAAGTACATTGACGGCACAAATTTATACAGGTGCCAGTTTTGCTGCATCTACTTGTGCTATTGAAGTTACAGGCATCTTGATCCCTACCGGAGCCGGATGCGGACAATCTTCAGAGGGAGGCGCAAGTACAGGGCCTAAATGTGAATTTGGTCAACTGGGTGGCATCGTATGGAATGACGACAATTCAGATGGACAATACCAGGCAAACGAAACAAAAGGGGTCTCCGGAGTAATCGTTGAAGCGTATAATGCTGTTGGTACGAGAGTAGATACCACAGTAACAGGCGGATCGGGTAGATTCATATTGACAAATGTAGACTCGTCTGATTATCCGGTACGTTTGCAATTTTTAAAGTTGCCTATTGGTACCTTGCTTCCGTACCAGAGTGATGTGCGATTTGTACAACACCCAAGTTGTTATGTGAATTTTGCCATTTATAAACCAGCAGCATCACCTCCTCCAGCTGTCTCAAGCGGAGCAGGCACGCCCTTTGCTACAACCTGCTTTGTGGAAGGTTCCAGATTATCAACAAATGATCCAAAAGATCCTATGGAGATTATAGTTGGTTCTTACGTTGGCAATTTTAGAACAAAGAGGGACTCAGCTTTACAGACACAAATTGATAAATTGGCTGTTAAATCTGAGGCAGGTTCCGTTTGGGGTTTAGCGTACAACCCGACCAAAAATGTTTTATTTTCATCTGCTTTCCTGAAAAGACACAGCGACCTTGGCCCATTGGGCTTAGGGGGGATATACAAAACGGATTTAAGCAACCCGGCAAGTCCTGCAACAACGACATTTATTGATCTGGATAATTTTGCAGATCTGGGCACAATTGGAAACTTTGGAAAGACTGGAAGTCGGAAGTATAATGATAAGAATGGAAATAATGTATTTGATCCCGGAGAACCTTCCTGGGACCAGGAAGCATGGGCAAAGGTTGCAAAAGTAGGCATAGGAGACGTTGATATATCAGAGGATTTTAATACACTCTATGTGATGAATCTCTACCAGAAGAAAATCATCAAAGTAGACATCACCTCATTCAATCAGAATGGTACGCTACCAGGTGCTTCCCAGGTTTCAAGTTTACCGGATTATTTACCGGTGAGTTGTGGTGCCGCTACAAGCAGGCCTTTTGCACTTAAAATATATCAGGGGAAATTATACCTGGGATTAGTTTGTGATGGCTTCCCGGCATACATAGAAGTTCAGTCGTTCAATTTTGAAACACAGACCTGGTCAGTAGAACTCAATAAAACCAATTTTAATTATTTTCGATCTGAGCAATCAACCGGGGCTACGCGCCCATTTTGGCAGGCCTGGAATGATGATTATGACCCAAGAGATGTGGCCGATGGCGGGAATTTAGGAAACAACGATATATATGGTTCTCATCAGGCTATCCTTAGCGATATCGAATTTGACAATGATGGAAATATGCTGTTGGGCATATTGGATAGAGAAGGGCATCAGGTAGGATATGGGAATTATGGTCCCGATACTACGCAAACGTTATTCATTTATACATACTGTGCCGGGGACATATTGAGGGCGCACAAATCTACCACAGGCTATGTGCTGGAATTTGATCCCGGGCAAAGTCTTCAGGGTGGGGTATTTAAAGAATTTTTTGTGGAAGGCTCATTTCATAAAGAAGCATCCAATGGAGGTGTAGCCTATGATGCGGCCTCAAATTCTATGATAATATCGGCTATGGATCCTTTTTCAGTGATCTCAGGTGGATTAATCAAATTCAATGCGACAACAGGGCAAAGGTTGGGCGCATTGGAACTATACAGAGGACAGAGTGTGGGCGGAGCTCCTGGCACCGTGGGTTTCAATGGAAAAGGAGCCGGTATAGGAGACGTGGAGTTGCTTGCGGCCAGTGCAGCACCACCACCTTCTGGTATTCTTCAGCTTGGTAATCATGCCTGGGTAGATCTAGACGGTGATGGAGTCCAGGGACCCGATGAAATTCCATTACCTGGTCTCGAAGTCAGTTTGTTTAAAAAAGTGGGTAGCAATTTTACATACATTGCCCGCACCATAACAGACGCCTCAGGCTCTTATGCTTTCACCGGTATAGGCGCGCCCCATGAATACTGGGTCAGCACTTCAGGGGTGGATAGCCTCATCATGGATATGGAGTATAAAATTGTTTTTGGGTACAACGGTGAGACATCCGCAAGTCAGGTGGCTGGAACAACCATAACAGTTGGTGGTATTAACCACACACTAACAACAGCCAATACAGGCGAAGGGAAAAATATGGACATGAATGACAGCGATGCTACATTTATGTCCATAGCCGGTGGTAGTTTTCCAAGTATCAATGTACTCGTCGATACCAATATCATTAACCATACCTTTGACGTAGGTTTTACATCCAGTGGTTATGAAGGTATTGGTAATTTTGTATGGCTGGATACTGACTTTGATGGCGAACAGGACCCCGGTGAAATCGGTGTTCAGGGGGTGAAAGTAAACCTACACCCCTGTGTAGATTCTGTTCCCGGTGCTGCAATAATCGAATTTATGCGTACCACCGACCAGTTCGGTCAATATCGCATGGCAGAAGTTCCACTGGGTGAATATGCCCTTTCATTCGATTATAGTATGGTGTCTGGTAATGACACGTTGCGTTTCACAATGCCTGATATAAATTTTAACCTCCAAAAATCGAATGATTCCGAGGTGCTTATTCCTGCTGATTATTATGCGCAGTCTACGCCTGTACAAATAGGTTTCACCGCCTGTTTTCACTGGGATCCCGAAGAAGGCACAGGCTATAATCCTACCTACGATGCGGGCCTTATCAGTACAGATAATCTGATTGATCCCACAGGCTATGTGTACTGTGAAGGAAATGGAGAAATTCTGCCGGGCGGTCTCCTTACTGTTTCAGGTCCTGGAAATGTATATATGGTTCACGATGCCTCACTAGGATATTATCAGTATTATGTGGACGCTGTAGGTGTCTATACAATGACGTTGACAAATCCTTCCGGATATGTACGTTCTGTATTATGCCCTGGCTTGACGGATACGCTGGATGCACCTGTTAGTGTCCAGATTAACAACCCGTATTCTGTTGGTTCAGATGATTTGGATAGTGACGGATTTCTGGATGATTATACATGCACTACAAATCAGTTATATCATTATATGCTGTTGGAGCCGGGGGATTTCATTATAAATAATAATTTCCCTATGGCCTGTTCAGATCTTGGTGACCTGCCAAGTCCTTACCCTACCGTCTACGATGAATCCGGCCCAAGGCACGCTATTCTGCGAAACCCGCTGCTCTACCTGGGCTCAATTGTCGATATTGAACTTGACGGCCAACCTGATACGATGGCTGGAATGATGGGAGGTGGTGACGATGGTCTGTTACCCGAGTTGGACGATGAAGACGGACTATTATCTCCGAAAGTGCTGGTCGTCACCGTGCCTAATGAAATAAAAATTCAGGTCAACAATAAAACAAATACAACAGCAAAACTGACAGTATTTGCTGACCTGAACAAGGACGGAGACTTTTTTGATGCGGGGGAAATGGAGTCTGAAACAGTAAGTGCCGGGTACATGGGCCCCGTATCAGTATATTTTACACCCTCCATTAATGCACCTATCGGTGAAAAGACAGGATTGCGAATACGCCTTACAACAGATAATATTATGACACATACCGGATTTGCAAGCGATGGTGAAATTGAAGATTATATGTTTACTTTCGCCGGGTTTGATTATGGAGACCTTCCTGATAGCTACAATACCTTTGGTAGTGACAACCCACCGTCACATGTCGTATCCGAATCCCTCAAACTAGGTGCATCCGTGGATGCAGAATCTGACGGGATAGCTGACGCAATGGCAGGGTCTATGGGAGCAGGCGACGATGGTGATGGTGGCTTAATCACTTTTGGAACATCCATGCCCGCAGGCGATGATGAAGATGGTGTCATGCTCGCGGCACCTATGATCCCGGGCGGTGTATCCAGCTTTATGGTGACTGCCATGAACATGACGACCTCTTCAGCCGTACTCCAGGCGTGGGTAGACTTCAATGGAAACGGCAGCTTTGAAACAGGCGAACAACTGACTTCCGGAAGCTTCGCACCGTCCGGTGCGGTCGTTCCGGTCGGTGGACTGAATGGTGCCAAGCTCACATTTAACGTACCATCCGGTGCCACTTACTACCAGGGCAATGCCATGGTGAGATTCAGGTTGAGTCCAGGTGGTGGTCTGTCAGGCAACTCGCAGACAGGCTCATCGCCTATCGGAGAAATTGAGGATTATAAGTTTCCGTTATCCAAATTGGGCAATCTCGTCTGGGAAGATTATAACCACGACGGACTGCAGAATTCCGGCGAACCAGGAATCGACAGCGTGATGGTCGCACTGACGTGGGCGGGCCCCGATGGTGATATAAATACGACATCCGATAATGCTGACTTTATGACCAAAACCGGTCCTCAGGGAGGATTTCAGAAAGGTGAATACTATTTCTGTGGCCTGACACCAGGAACATATAAGCTCAAGTTCTTTGCCCCGGACGATATGATCGCTACAAAGGTCAATACAGGGTCACAGGTGGTCGGCGGAGTAACAGACAGCGACCCGAGCTCCAGCGGCGTAGATTTCAATATACTGATGTCTATGGAAGTGTTTACCGTTGGATGTGCGCCGTGTCAGCCTGTTTATGAAGACGGAAATGGCGACAGCAGTCCTTCACCTGCGTTAGGGTTTCCGGATAATCAGGTCGATGAAACCCACGATGCGGGCTTCTGGAGACCCTGTTGTTCCGATCTGATGAACTATTGCTGTCCACAAAACAATAAATAATTTTCTATCATCTTTACTACATGGAGGACCTGGTTTGCACCGGTCCTCCATGTAATTTTTATTGAAAATATAACGGGAGGTATTATGAATAATCAGAGTACTAAAGCGAAAGAATTGATGAATGAACCACATCTGATGAACTCACTCCATCAATCAATCAGACTGAAGGAATTTTCCCATCATTTGACTCAAAGCGTATTTATAGGAATCCCGGATGAGCTACAATCTGAATGGCTGGGACAATATTCCCGAAATGACGGGTGGTTAGTGTATTCGGTTGCAGATATTGATGAACTGGTAGGTGGGGCAAAGGTCTTCATGCTTGTTGATCTGGTACTGCTTTACATTCCATTTACGGAATTTCAGGAACTATCTGGTAAATTTATTAAAGTCAAAAAGAAATTCCCCAATGCATTTATCGTCATCCTGAGTGAAGGCTGCGACCCGACAAGCATACAACAAAGTTTTTTCCTGGGAGCATCAGGCTATTTATTGACAAAGGAATCAGTCGCAAAATCTTTCGGCCGATTGAATGCACTTTTAACGAAGCAGTTGCCTGCAGTGAGCGAAAAACTGATCCCTTATATGGTAGAAGCCCTCAAAGGACCGTCTACGCAGGCAGCTCTAAGAAAACCGTTGTCAGAATTGCAACTGGCTGTAGCCAAACTGCTGGTCAAAGGATTGTCTTACGAAGAGATAGCATCTACCCTGCAGAAAAATCTGGATACGGTGAGATACCACGTCAAAAAAATTTACCAGAAGTACAATATCTCCCGCCGTATGCAGCTGATTCATTTGTTTCAGGAATCTGGAATGTAGACATGCGGCTCACCACACATTCACCTCAGGTTCGATGGGAATCTGAAATGTATTGTACACTTGTGACTGGATGAAGGCAGACAGCTGAAGGATTTCCTTCCCTGTCGCAGTGCCATGGTTTACCAGGACCAGGGCCTGTAAAGAATGTACACCTGCGTCTCCCTGTCGGTATCCTTGCAGCCCACATAGTTCGATCAACCACCCCGCGGCAACCTTCACCGATCCGTCAGGCTGGGCGTATCCGGGAATGGCTGGATATTTTTCTTTTAAAACGGAAAATTGCTCTGCAGAGATCACGGGATTTTTGAAAAAACTCCCGGCATTGCCCGTGACTTTCGGATCAGGTAGTTTCGAAGAACGTATGGCAATGACAGCTTCTGATACGTCGTGAATACTC
>JAJTEZ010000085.1 GCA_021298335.1 Saprospiraceae bacterium
CTATCGCTGGCAACGAAAAATTGACGCTACCAGCTACGAACTTCAGGTAGCAACGTCTCCATCATTTACAGTATCCCAGACAGTCATTTCCAAAACCACCTCAGATACGGTGTTTTCCTCAAATACGTTTCTAAATAAGGCCACGATTTACTATTGGCGTGTGCGGACTGCAAATGACTGCCGCCCCGGAGAATGGTCCCAAACATATGCTTTTCTTACCGAAGCACTCAATTGTAAGCTCTATGCTTCCGGCGATCTGTCGATCAATATTTCTCAATCCGGAAGCCCGAAAGTGGAGGCCGTACTCAATGTGTTGAATGAAGCTTCCATCAGCGATGTGAATGTCAAAAATATCAGGGGCGACCATGAACGATCAGGCGATCTGGTTGCTTTTCTTGTAGCTCCGTCAGGTAAGGAAGTCCTATTGTGGACCAAACGCTGCGGAACTTCCAAGGGCTTTAATCTGGGCCTCGATGACCAGTCGAATGAATTTTTTCAATGCCCCATCAATACTGGAAAAATTTATCGACCTGAAAGTCCATTGACAGCTTTCAATGGTGAAAATGCTAAAGGAAACTGGATCCTGCGCATGGAAGACAGGGTTTCTGGCAGCGGCGGACGACTGAAAAATTTTGATCTGGAGTTGTGTGCAAATATTGTACTCGATCCTCCCAAACTGGTCCGAAATGAACTCTTGACCTTGAAAAAGGGGGAAAGCCGAAAGGTGGAGAAAACCCGACTTGAAGTCACCGACAACAACAACACGCCAGCAGAACTTGTATACACTCTGGTGTCTGTTCCTCGTCACGGGCAACTACTTTTTGGGAATGTCGTCCTGGCAGAAGGAGACACATTTACACAGGATATGGTAAACAATGGGAGCCTGACTTATGTGCACAATGGCTTACAGTCAACATCGGATGACTTTCGGTTTGTCGTTTCTGACGGCCAGGGGGGATGGGTGAGCATTACTTCGTTTCAAATCAGTATAGAAGAAGATGGCAGTTCAGCCACAGAAGAATCATTACCCATATTTCATGTTGAAGTCTTCCCAAATCCTACAAAAGGTGAGGTACAGATATATATACCAAATGTGATGACAGGTCTTGTCTCGATTTCTGTTTTCGATCGCCTTGGAGCACTTGCCATGATGGTAAAAACTTCTGACAATAGTATCACGCTGGATATATCGTCTCTTCCCGCAGGCATGTATTTTATACAGGTAGCCTCTGGTCAGTATCAGGTTGCGAAGCGAATAGTGAAGTATGAATAAGTGAGTTGTTTACCATCAGGCATCGCAAAAGATGGGGAAAGGGCAGGCAATATGAAGTTGCAGCTTGCTTTACTTAGCTTAGTGACGTAATCGGCTGAACTTATGCGGAACATTGCCTCTTTGCCACCCTATAAACGGGGAATATTTTACATGCTACTGGCTTCCTTTTTCTTTGCACTGACTGGGGCCTGTGCGAGATATCTGAAGGATGAAATTCCACCCATTCAACTGGTTTTATCCAGAAATTTGATCGGTGTGGTTTTTATTGGCTTGTCATTGTGGCGCCGACCAGCCATCGAAAAGGGAGGGAAGATGGCGTTGCTCGTATTTCGTGGCATTACAGGCACCCTGGCGCTTTATACTTTTTTTTATGGCATCGCAAACATGGGTCTTCCTTTGGCGATTACCTACCAGCAATCATACCCTATCATTCTGGCATTGGCTGGAATGCTTGTATATGGCGATCACCTGGATTCAAAGGAGTGGTTGGCAATTTTTCTTGGATTTACAGGTATTTGTTTCATTTTTTTGCCCTCTATACAATCGTCACACCTTTCATTGCAGCATCATTTGATTGGGCTCGCCAATGCATTGATGACTGGAATGGCTTATCTGAGTATCAGAGGCCTGAGTCATTATTACGATGAAAGAAGCATCATTTTAGTTTTTATGCTGACTGGTATAGGCATGCCTTTGATGT
The DNA here is from genome assembly GCA_021298335.1 of Saprospiraceae bacterium. Taxonomy (GTDB): domain Bacteria; phylum Bacteroidota; class Bacteroidia; order Chitinophagales; family Saprospiraceae; genus OLB9. The sequence continues at coordinate 1,974 of JAJTEZ010000085.1, forward strand.
CACTTTCTGCCGGATACATATTGGATGTTGACTCATTGAATCTTCTGATTGCAGAGCCTTTCATGCCGGGGTGGGCACATTTTCCTGCCCTCATGATTCTGGGTTTGGCGGCATTAGCCGGACAGATTTATCTGACGAGGGCTTTCTCCTTTCAGAAAACGGGAGTCATTGGAGCTGTCGGGTTTAGTAATGTGGTGTTTTCGATTTTTTTTGGGACGCTGCTGGGGGATGAGTTTCCGGCTTCGGAGAGTCTACTGGGAATTGCCCTGGTTGTTCTGTGTGGCATTTGGTTGTCCTTTTTACAAAAAAAAGAATAAAAACTTCCAACACTGCGGAAATAATACCCATATACATATTTTATGTTATATATTTGTAAATGATTTGTTGTATTTTACAAACATTATCAACGATTTATATATGAAGAATGTCAGTAAGTATGTATTATACACCTTTTTTACTATATATACTTTACTCTTGCATGCACAGCCTGCATTCCGGCAAGTCACCACACAATGGAAGTCCCAATTTTCCACTCGTTCGGTTATCCCTGGCGCGATGCTGGATATGGATGGTGACCTGATCGATGATGTTGTTGTACTAGACAAAGGCACCAAAGTTGTATTGTTGAAAAGCAACGGGCCATTTGAGGGTTTTGTCTCTGGTGTTTCACAGGATGTATCGTCTAGCACAGAGTGGACAATGGCTGCCGGTGACCTCAATAATGATGGCACACCTGAAATACTGACTGCTGGTGAATTCGGGCCGGTTTCCGTCTTGCAATGGCAGGAAGGTGCCACATTCTTCAAAAAAACATCCCTTCCTGCAAACATGTACGCACAGGGATCTGCCACTGTTGATGTAAATCATGATGGCTGGCTGGATTACTTCGTTGCCAATGATGTGGGATACAGCCGGTTTTATCTCAATGATGGCAAAGGAAATCTCCAGTTCAGAGAGTTGATAGATTTTGCAAAGGGAGACCCTACGGATGGCTCAGGCAACTACGGAATTGAGTGGTGTGATGTCAACCTCGACGGTCTTCCTGACCTGTACATCTCAAAATGCCGTGCAGGAGTAGACAATCCCGAAGACCAGCGCAGGATCAACAGACTATATCTCCAGAATGCTGACGGTACGTTTAAGGATTTAGCCCGGGAATATGGCATCGACAGCGGTGACCAGTCGTGGGCTGCCACTTTTGGAGATCTTGACAACGATGGAGACCCTGACCTGTTTGTCCTCAACCATTATGCCCCGCACCAGCTTTTTGAAAATGTGGATGGTCAGTTCTTCCGGTTAAAAAATCCGGGAGCTACCCTGCAATCTTTTGGCTTTCAGGTAGTGATGCAGGACTTCGATAATGATGGACTGCTCGATATACTTTATACCGGAGCAGAAGGAGCAACCCTTCTTTGGAATCAGGGTAATCTGCAGTTTTCGATTCAAAAACAACCATTGGGGCCCAATCTGATCCGCTCATTCACATGCGGAGATGTCAATGATGATGGCATCCCAGATGTCCATGCACATTTGGGTGAGCCCATCAATAAAATCGGCCCAAAGCCAGACGAACTTTGGCTCGGGGAGTCAAACGGGAATCAGTATGTAAAAGTGGCTTTGAGAGGGCACTCCGGCAATGCCTCAGCCATCGGGGCCCGACTACTGCTTCATGGTCCTTGGGGTGTCCAGTACAGATACACCGGAGGAAATCGGGAAGTCTTTTACTCGTTAAAGTCCGGAACGACACATTTTGTGCAGGAGAAACTATGCGTCACTCAAAAATACCGCTGGCAGAAAAATACAGAAATCATAAAAGCCAATCAGCCTTTACTGCTTTCTGCGCCTGAAGGGTATGCCAGTTACGAATGGAGCAATGGTCAATCGACGCAAGCTTCCCCAGTGAGTGAAGGCATCTGGTATGTGAGAATGCAGGATGCAAGCGGCTGTACGACCATCTCAGATCCTGTCCGCGTATTGCAGGGATGCTTTTCAGAAGAAGACTTGATCCTGGAAGATTCCTTTGTGGTGCAAATCTGCGACCGCCAGCCTTACACATTGGGTAGTCGTGCAGCTTTTCGTTGGCAATGGAGCACAGGAGATACGAGCCAGTGGATTCAGGTTGCCAATGAGGGACTACTCAAACTAACGGCTGAGGATTATTGCCGGAATATGAAACGTGATTCTGTTTATGTTCAGGTGCTCAGTCCGGAAATTGAAATCATATCTGACACAATCCTTGAAGGTCAGGTTGCTGTCGTCAGCGCTTCTATCGCAGAAACCAACTGGTACGGTGATGTCAAGGGTACCGAATTGCTGGCCACAGGCTCTACATTTAGTACCCAGCCGTTGTCGGGGACAACCACATTTTTTGCCCGCGCAACCTCGAGAATGTCGGGCCTGAGCGGAAAAGTCGGAGAGACACTATTCCCGTCCAGTAATTTGTACGGAGCAAACAGCGTGTTGGGTGGTATGGTGTTTGATGCAGAGCAGCCATTCTTACTCAGGTCAGTCAAAGTTAACACCGATACAGAGGGGAAGCGGCGCATTATCCTCCTCTCAAAGGACGGAGTTCGAATTTTTCAAAAAGACATATTTCTGAAAACAGGAATTACGGAGGTAGCCCTCAATGCCCAGGTTCCTCCGGGTCAAAGCTATACTTTGACATTTGACGAAACGGTAAACCAGGCAGAGCTGGGATACAGGTCACCTCGTTTGGTTCGTACATTTAATACCACAAAATTCCCCTATCAACTGAATGGTGCAGTGACGATCCAATCATCAACTTTCGGGGCATTGTACTATTATTATTTTTACGACTGGGACATTTCCTATGATTTTTTGGAATGTACCACGCCCCTGATTCCTGTCACCGTTGTTGTCCAACCTTCTGTCATCGGGGATATCAGTCCGCTTTCAGAAGTTGCATTGTTTCCTAATCCGGTCGACGATATTTTGCACCTCAAATTACCGTCGGGACCATTCAAATTTGATATCAGGGACATGACCGGACAATGTGTGTCATCTAACAGCTCCGAAATCGACTACATTGATGTAGGTCATTTATATCCAGGTGTGTATTTTTTGCGGATCACAACCGGGCATGCATCGTTTCAGGCTCCATTTATAAAATTATAGAATGTTGCAGTTTATTTTGGTTGCAGAGTTTCCATGGTGGAGAGTAGCATGGGAATTTGATTTTGCCAGCAAAATTCTTTAGCCCCAGCTATACATTGTGAACGCAAAGAATGCAGGGTTTGCGGGCTGGATAGTACTTTTTGGATTTCGGTGGCCAGTGATGCAGGGTTTAAGTTGCTGACGCAAATGCCCGTCCGGTATTTTTGAAGCAATGCTTCATAATCAGCAAATGCCATATTGACAGAGGGCACGCCTACATGCATGTAATCAAAAAATTTGTTGGCAAGCGAATAACGGTAGCTGAGTGAGGCGCCATCCAGTAAATTGAGCCCAAGGCTTGCTTTCGATGTGATTTCCTCCAGTGCTGCTCCACTTTTCCAACCGACAAAGGCAATTCTGCCAGAGGCTTTCGATCGATTAGCCTGTTCCCTTAATGTCTGTGAGAGATCTCCTTCACCAACGATCCAGAGCTCTGCTTCCGGAAGAAATTCCATGGCTGCAATTATTTGTTCCAGGCCTCTGCCTTTGTTGAGCATGCCCTGGTACAGGAGTATCTTTTTATCTTCATTCTCAATAGCGTGTAGTGGGCGTTGTTGCCAGACAGGGACATTCAGGATAGTCAAGAATGACTTGTGGTATTTCTGCTGGAAGAGTTTTGCCAGGCTGGGACTGACAGTCACAAAGGCATGACACGAAGGCACACAAAGCCGTTCCGCGGAGTTCCAGATCCATTTTGTCAAAGGCCTTTCCGCCAATTCCGGAACTTCAGTAAAATATTCATGCGCATCCCAGACAACAGGCATGTTTCTTGCCTTACTCACCAGGGTTGCGGCAAGAATGGTATCTGTATCGACCGACCAGATGATGCCTTTTTTTTGTCTGAGCAACCAAAAGAAGCAGCGCAGGCAAAATTCCATGTAAAAAAGTGGGCCGCGTTGCCAGATACAGCGAATTCGGAGTCGAGTATAGGTGGATTCTGGCAGTGGTTTGGATGACGGCTTTTCCCTTCCCAGCAATGTGACTTCATACCCCGCAATTTGCAATGTCTGGCAGATGCGGTGCATGCGCTGATCCTGCACCAGATCATTGGTGACAATGGCGTATATGGTTGTGTTGTTATCCATGCTGACGAATTGAAATTTTACCCATTGGGTCAATGCCTATTGATCCCTCATTGGCCCATTGTCTGAATAAGTTCATCATTCGTCTTCGGTGAAAGATTGGATATTGTGCAATGTAGGATTTTACATGAACATTTTGGTTTCTTGTAGTTTCACGGAGATGGATCCAGATCCTCTGAGCAGTTTCATCGGTTATTCCGGAGCGCAGTGTTCCCTGACATAAATCGCACTGACCACATGCCGTACTTTTTTCACCAAAATAGGAGAGGATGGCTTGTTGTCTGCATGAATTTTCCTGCTGCAGATATTGAATCATTGATTGCATACGCACAAGCGCTTGTTTTTTTCTGGCCGCATATGCCGAGCGGTCCATATAAAACTGGCCATCCCGAGGCCTGGGTCGCAGAAATGTGATTCTCGGATTTTCAGATTTTGGCCGATAGTCAATATATCCTTCACTATGAAGCTGATAAAGTATGGAAGACAGTTTTTTTTCCTCCATAAATAGTGATTTCGCCAGCCTCTGTTCGTCGATATGGACAGGCAGAGTCTGGATGCCTTCATAGCTGCGCAGCATCTGGATGAGGACTTCTGCCTTTTCCCTGCCAAACTGTTCGCTATACAGGAGGTCCTCCCTGTCTGCAAGAATTTTTACCATTGAAGGTTGCTTCATGCCCTCTGAAAGGAGAATCCAACCCTCTTTTTCCAGAATCTGGATGGTGTGAAATACTTTTTTCAAGGGCATGGAAAGGGCACCGGCAATTTCGTACATCGAGATATCAAACGTTTCCAGTTCGCCGGAACCATAGGCTATTTTGTAGAACCGACAGAGTTTTTCAAAGATGAATGCAATTTGTTCCACAGACGGAAATTGGTCTTCCAGTGCGGATGTTGCCTTTAGCACGTCTGCGGCACTGATCAATGCAAGGGCAATGGATGGCTGCCCATCTCTCCCGGCGCGTCCGGCTTCCTGGTAATATTCCTCCAGGCTTGCAGGCACATCCAAATGAGCCGAAAAGGAAAGGTTGGTCCTGGCAAAACTCTTAGTAAAAATTACCGGCTTTTTCATTTCCAGGCGACGGCAAATATCTTCCAGTACCTTTGGCGTTGCTGTCGCAGTCAATGCCAGAATGGGCGTATTTGGATGAATTTCACGAAGCGCAGCAATATTCAAATAGGCGGGCCTGAAGTCATAGCCCCATTGTGAGATACAATGTGATTCATCGATAGCAAGCAGATCAAGCTTCACCTTGCTGATTCTTGCCTGAAACAGTTCTGAGGCGAGACGCTCGGGAGATACGTACAGAAGCGGCATATCTCCGAAAACAAAGTTGTCGAGTATGGCATCAATCTCTCTGAAGCTCAAGTGCGAATGTAAGGCTCTCGCTTTGATTCCTCTTGTAAATAATTGGTCTACCTGGTCCTGCATCAGCGCAATAAGTGGCGAAATCACGAGTGTTTTTCCTTCCATCATCAGCGCGGGCACCTGAAAACAAAGTGATTTTCCGGCGCCTGTAGGCAGAAGTGCGACAGTATCATGTCCTTCCAGAACAGAGGAAATCACCTCTTCCTGAGGAGATCTAAAACTGGAATAACCCCAGTATTTCTGCAGAATTTTTTGCGCTTCTTCCACGATCTGATGTTTAAAAATCAGGACATTTTACGATTCTTCCCCTGAATGCCATTACGCGGCCCAGCATATCTGTAATTCGCATATGCACTCCAATGGTGATATGCATAAAATAATCCTTTACACGGTTACTTCCCCGCTGGGTGCCCATTGGGTAAATCACAGGAAATTCCGATCCGCTATATTCCTGAGTGCGATTTGCCAACGCAGCTGCTATCTGGCCATTTGATTGTAATAAAGCGTCATGGTCTGCATATTTGCCACTCACATCATCTAAATAATCAGTGAATGCACGACTGACAATAGCCTCTGTGTTGATGCTCCAGTCTTCATTCAGCTCCCATTTGAATCCTCCGCCGATGGGAATCGCCATACTCCACCTGCTGTACTTTTGTTCATAACCAGGAAGGCCCTGTCCCTCAGTCCCCAAAGGTTTTAGATCATATCTGTCGCCCAAATAGTATGTGTAAGGATTAAAGTGTATGACTGAAAGCCCTGCAGTGAGAAAAGGATAAATGTGCAGATCTCCCATCGGCTTTCCATAACCCAGAGGGTACAATTCTCCAAGTATGCCCAGTTCCCAGAGTGGTGTTGTAAAATTCAGATTTCTGCTTTTTTGTTGAGATGATGCCGAATTTGCATCATTGCCATAAAGAGTGCTGTATCCAAGGTATACGGAGGCCCCCCAGTTTTTTTGATGGATGTAACGGCCTTTCAACCCTACGGCAAGCCTTCCATGCCTGGTCAAATTATCAAAATTTGTGGGCAGGCTTAGGTCTCCCCAATAGCTGGAAATCCCTAAGTCAATCCCCGCTTCGGTGTATTGTGCGGAAAGGACTCCGGACAATGGCAGGATAAACAACAAAAATACAGACAAACTTCGCTGTGATGTCATCATGTAGAAATATAGTTCCAGATTGATAAAAAATTACGGGTTATGAAAAAAGTACAATGGATTCCTTTCGGAAAATGTTCAATTCTGTACCTTTACCCTGAATATTAAAATTCTCTTAAAAGACAATAACTGTAAACTTTATTGACATATTTTGTATTGCATATCTTTATGCCTAAAAAAATGCAAACACAGGTGCAAAATTACGTACCTTTTTATTTTTTGTGAATTAAAATGGATATTTATATGAATCATCTTTTCAAACAGTGCTTTTTCGGACTTCTCATAGTTGTTGGAGGGACATTGACAGCACAGACGTCCATTCCCAATGACTGGTATTATGGCAATCCAGGTGAAGGATATAATGGAATTTCGATGCAGAAAGCATATTCTGAGTTGGTCAAGGGCCGAAAAACGAAGAAAGTTGTGGTAGCAGTGATTGACTCGGGTATTGATATTCAGCATGAGGACCTCTCCGCAAATTTATGGGTCAATGAAGATGAAATTCCGGGGAATGGAGTTGACGATGATAAAAATGGTTACGTGGATGATATCAATGGCTGGAATTTTATTGGGGGACCAAATGGCAATGTAGGTCCGGACACGTATGAGGCAACCCGCGTGTACGGAATGCTGAAATACAAATATGAAAATGCGGTTGAATCTAATCTGACAAAAAGCCAGCAGTCGGAATATGCAGATTACAAGAGAGCCAAAGAAACAGTGGAAAAAGAAATTCAAAAGGCTAAAACTTTGATGACTCAGCTGGATAATGCCGAAAAAAGACTAATGGCCGGACTGGATGCATTGGGTAAAGCACTTGGGGAAAGTGCATTCAATGCAGAGAACATAGGAAAAATTCAGGAAGGTGACCAGGCTGAATTGGCAATGGGCAAAAAAGTGGCTTTGGATTATCTGTCAGATAGTGAGATTTCTTCCATTGAACAACTCAAGGAGGCCATTCGCGCTGAAATCATAGAACAAAAGAAAGGCAGCCAGGACAAACTGGATTATGCCTACAATGTAGACTTTGATCCTAGGAAAACAATTGTAAAGGACAATTATCAGGACCCGGCTGAGAGATTTTACGGAAACAATGATGTTGAAGGTCCCGATCCGTTGCATGGTACGCACGTGGCGGGCATCATTGGGGCTGTGAGAGGAAATGAAATTGGCATGGATGGCGTAGCGGCAGAGGTGCGCCTGATGTCCGTAAGAGCCGTGCCTGATGGAGATGAAAGAGACAAGGATGTCGCCAATGCCATCAGATATGCAGTAGACAATGGAGCAACAGTCATTAACATGAGCTTTGGAAAAGGCTTTGGAACCCATAAGGATCTCGTGGATGCTGCTGTAAAATATGCAGAGGAAAACGATGTACTTCTTGTACATGCTGCAGGCAATTCAGCACAAAACAATGATGAAATCATCAACTACCCCAATGCCAACTATGCCAAAAAGACAGGATTTTTATGCAAAAAACAAAAGCGGGCGAAAAATTGGATCGAAGTTGGAGCTCTGAATTACAAAATGGGTGAAGATGCACCGGCCCCTTTCTCTAATTATGGCATCAAGGAAGTAGATTTATTTGCACCTGGCATGAAGATCTACAGCACTATGCCTAATAACGAATACGCCCCTCTTCAGGGCACCAGCATGGCTTCACCGGTTGTGGCAGGTATTGCTGCAGTCATCAGATCACTATATCCGACACTTACAGCAGAACAGGTGAAGGAGGCCATCACGCAGTCTGTTACGCCGATTCAGGATGTCGTGAAAATTCCGGGTAAAAAAGGACAAACGACTTCTTTTTCCAAGTTGAGCAAAACAGGAGGTACTGTCAATCTCTATGGGGCAATCCAGAAGGCCTCGACGATGAAGGGCAAAAAGAAAGAGTCAGAAATAAAAGCATAAAGACAAATGGGAAAGTGGCGTTTGCCACTTTCTCTTTTTTAGCCTATGTCATCTTTAGAACAACTTGCTTACCCGATAGGGCGCTTTGCTTACGATGAGGCAGAAGCCGTCAGGGATCATTTGACTCTCCTGCGTAAATTGATTGATTTTCCGGGAAAATTGCATCAATTCCTGGAGGGTGTACATCCCGCAGCACTGGAATCCACATACCGTCCTGAAGGTTGGAATGCACGACAGGTAATTCATCACCTTTTCGATAGTCATACTCATGCCTATATGCGATTCAAGTGGGCATTAACAGAGGAGAATCCGTCGATTTTACCTTATGACGAACAAAAATTTGCGCTGCTGTCAGATTACAGTATCCCCGTGGAAGTGGCACTGAACGGATTGGATGTAGTACATCGAAAATGGGGGGTTATTCTTGAAAACATGGAAGAATCCGACTGGAAAAAGACATATTTTCATACCGGATACAGCAAATCGTTTGAATTGCGTTATGCCCTTTCGATGTATGTCTGGCATAGCAGCCATCATTTTGAACACATCCGGCTTTGTCTCAAACCTTAAAATGACGTTAAATTAATCGTCGGCTCTTGGAATCACTTGCCCAGTGATTACCTTTGGGAAATGAATCGCGAACTCGCATTACTGGAAAAGCTGGAAAAGGAACTCAATCTCAAGCAACTGCAGATTAAGTCCCTCCTCACCATTACCCAGGCCATTAATGATAATGTGTCTGCAGAAGGACTATATAATATGTATAAGTCGTTTTTGAGTTGGGAAATGGGCATTCAGAAAATGGCATTATTTATTATAGAAGGAGAAAACTGGTTGTGCACTACATCCATTGCCTTTGATTCACAGGATTTGAGTGAAATCATACCGGTCCTATTGCAGCACAAAAGATTGTATACAGTTAAAAGTGAAGATGCAGATGTACTGAGAGGATTTGATATCATCATTCCGGTATTTCATAAAGAAATTCCGATAGCCTATGCCGTCATTGGAGGCATTCGGGAACGGGATGACTTGTATAATAAAATCCAGTTTATCACCACAATTACCAATATCATTGCCGTAGCAATCGAGAATAAGCGACTTTTTAAAAAGCAGTTGGAACAGGAAGTATATGCCCGGGAAATGGAGCTTGCCTCTGAGGTCCAGCATCTGTTGATTCCTGAACACCTACCGGTTGACAGCAGGTATGCGTTTTCAAAAATTTACAAGCCACATTTTAATATCGGTGGTGATTATCTGGATTTTATCAGGTTTGATGACAACCGTTTTGCCTTTTGCATTGCAGATATCTCTGGCAAAGGAGTATCTGCAGCATTGCTTATGGCCAACTTCCAGGCAATGATTCAATCTCTGATCTTTCAGTACAGGGACCTCGAAACTTTTGTGTTCGCCTTAAATCAGGCGGTGTTCAGGATTACGCGCAGCGAACGATACATTACTTTTTTTGTAGCAGAAATTGATACCGAAAAACGAACCCTCCGATATGTCAATGCCGGTCATTATCCTCCCATCCTGCTGATCAACCGAAAACTTGTCCGCCTTGAAGCCAGCTGTAGCTTTATTGGGGCATTTGAGAAACTGGATAAAATCCGCGAGGAAAGCTTCAATCTGGAGGAAGACACCATGGTCGTTTGTTTTACAGATGGCCTTCCCGACCTGAAAAATGAAGAAAATCTTTATTTTGGCGATCATCAGCTGGAGCAGTTTGTGCTGGATCATGGCGACCTTAACCCGGATGAGTTTAATCAAAGGCTACTCAGGGAGATTGATTTGTTTAGGGGTGGCAATGAAATAGATGATGACATCGCAGTGCTGACCTTTAAGATGTTTTGAGCGGGAACGACAAATTCTCCCGTGATTGTAAGAAGAAATTGACCTTTTGCCGTATTTTTGTTTCGAGTCATCCAGGACATGTTGTTTTGTACACGTAAATTTACACTATGCTGGCAAACGAGCTGATATCGCAAATCATCATGCCATTGCACACTTCAGATACGGGGGAAGAGGCCCTCAATATGATGCACGTGTATCATGTGAGACATTTGCCGATTGTCAATGGATCCTCTCTTTTGGGGGTGATTTCAGAGGAAGATATTCTTGTACAGCCACTCTCAGAAGCCATCGGTAGCTACCGGCTGTCAATGGTCAATCCGGTGTGCCATGAGAATGACCATCTATTTGAAATCATGTCAAGACTGGGGAAGTTCCAGTTGACCGTGATACCTGTGCTTGGTGAAGATGAGACGTACCTCGGACTCATTACGCTGGATGCAGTAGTTCACCATTTTGCAACGCAATATGCATTTACCGAACCAGGCAGCATTCTTGTACTGGAAAGTTCTACGACAAATTTTTCGCTGGCTGAAGTGGCTCGCATTGCTGAGTCGGAAGATATTTCCATCCTGGCCAGTTTTGTACACTCTGTACCGGATAGCACCAGGCTTTTTGTGACCTTGAAACTGAACAGGCAATCCCTGGCAGGGTTTCGCTCCACATTGGAACGATTTGGTTATGTCGTGTCGGCAACTTTTGCTGAATCAACCTATCCTGAATATCTTCGTGAACGGTACGATGGTTTAATGAGCTACCTGGGTGTATAGGCTGGATTTGACATTGCCTTTCCCATCTTCCCGTCGTCGCATGTCCAACCAAAGGCCATTTGTTTTCTTGGTTTTACTATTTTCTGGGCATTGGTCATTGTGCCAGTCTGACATTCGCATTGTGGATTCGATCCAGGTTTTGGGCAATAAGCATACAGAGAGGATGGTTATTTTGCGTGAATTTGATCTGGAACCTGGCGATACACTTTCGCAGCAGGAACTGAATGATATCATGGCACAATCCAAAGCCCGGCTGGAAAGTACATTTTTGTTTACACGATGCCAGATCCTGCAGATTCCCGATAGTGTCCTACTGAACCATTGCCGGATACAGGTGATAGTAATTGAAAACTGGTTTGTTTATCCGTATTTTATTTTTGAACTGGCCGACAGGAATCTCAATGTCTGGATCAGGGAGCAGGATGTTTCCTTGTCAAGAGCAAATATAGGACTCGGCATTACCCATCTGAATTTGTCTGGCAAAAAGGATCGTCTGAAATTCAGGGGGCACTCAGGGTACACCCGAAAAGCAGAACTGTTGTATGAGTTGCCTTATTTGGTGGGGAGATTTGGGATTTCCGCACATATTGCCATTGCGGATCAAAAAGAACTTGCATACAGAACTTTTCTAAACAAGCCGTTGTTTTACCGCACTGATAGTGAAGATGTAGTATTTTCTTCAGCGAAGTTTTCGTTTTCGATTCATTACAGACCCTCCGCCACACTATTTCATACCTTGAAATTTGATCAGCAGATTGTCAAGATTCATCCAGATATAGCACAGTTTGTAAATAAACAATTTTTGGGTGGGGGAAGGACCTCTGTGACGGTACCTTCCATTGAATATGTGCTGCGCTGGGATAAAACGGTATATCCCATATATCCACTGGGGGGATATAGGGCGGAGTTACGCCTGAAAAAGGAGGGTTTTTCTTCAGGGGCAGATCTCAATACCCTGAGCACAGTGGTCCAGGGAGAATTGTATACCCGACTTTGGAGCAAAGTTTTTCTGGCACAAAAGATGAAACTCAGAAAGCATTTGCTAAGCCAGTCCTTGCCCTATTTCTTTCAGCAAGGCATTGGTTATAAAGAAGATAAACTTACCGGATATGATTTATATGTATTGGATGGAAGGGATTTTTTTCTGGTCAATCAGGCCTTGAAGTGGCAACTGGCCGACAGGGATATTTTTTTATCTGGCTACTTTCCTGAGGCTTTCAGAAAAATGAATCTGAAAACATTTTTCAGATTTTCATTAGACATCGCATACGCCCGGGATCCGGTTTTTGGTGCACAAAATCCATACAGCAATTCCTGGCAGGTTGGGTATGGACCAGGGCTGGATGTTCTGATGTATCACACGATGTCATGTTCACTGACGTATGGCGTTACCCGTTTTGGCTTCCATCACTGGTATTTTGATGTGGGTTTTGTTTTCTGATGGGTTATGGGAAATCAAGGTCTACCGGCCGTGCCGATTTCTTTTGATGAATGACTATGGAAAATTTTGAGTGTTTGTGTACCTTGTGACATCATTGATTGTCGAAATGTTAGGAACATGCTGAGAAATTTCATTTTTATCATATTGTCGTTGTATTTTTTTCAGGTGAATGCTCAGGAAAAGGGAGTTTTTTCCGGTGCATTTGAGACGAATGCCAATGTGTTTTTGAGGGATTCGTCCATCAATGCGATTAATACACCGCAATATGACAGACAGTTTTTTGGAGGTGAAGCCTGGCTGAATATTCAATATGCATATCAGGGATTGAGGATTGGAGCCCGTTTTGATATGTTTAATAACTCCAATTTGCGCAATCCCACAGATTCTTATTCAGGAACGGGAATAGGACGCTGGTATATCACAAAAACGCTCGATAAGCTCGAACTGAATGCAGGGTATCTATACGATCAGATTGGTTCCGGATTTATCTTTAGGGCTTTTGAAACCAGGCCTTTATTTATCGACAATGCTTTGTATGGTGCAAGTTTGCGTTACAATTTTTCAGACAACTGGAATGTGATGGCATTTGTCGGTAAGCAAAAAAATGCATTGTCGACATATTCTGGAAATCTCAAGGGTGTGAGGCTTGAGGGCTTTGTGCAGCTTGGTAGTGACGAAGCACCGCTGACTTTGGCTCCCGGTGTCGGGTTTGTCAACCGGACAATCTCAGACGAAAATATGGAAGGCGTAGTTGACGCATTACGCACGTATTTACCCGAAGACAGATTTCAACCCCTGCACAACGCATTTTCCGGCACTGTCTATAATACTTTGACTTACAAAGGATTGAATCTGTATACCGAAGCTGCTTTTAAATCGCCGGATATTTTTTACAACCCATTTGCCTTGAAGAAGGAAATTCTGGGTAGTACATTGGGTAAGCTGGAACAAAAATCAGGATCTGTATTGTATGCCAGCTTGTCTTATTCATTGGGTAAATTGGGTTTGACAGCGGAAGTAAAGCGAACAGAGAATTTCAATTTTCGTATTGACCCCAACCAGCGATTGATCAGGGGTCTTGTCAATTATCTCACTCCTTTAAACAGGCAGAATACCTAC
>JAJTEZ010000086.1 GCA_021298335.1 Saprospiraceae bacterium
GATGTTCAATTACAAAATGATACCATTATTCAGAAGGGCGCAGGCATCATCTTGCAAGCAACCACCAACTTATCACTGTCAGCAATAGATACTTTATACTGGGAAGGCATAGATTGTGCTTCACCCTGCTTTTTCATCACTGTAAATCCTGAAACAACCACGTCATTTACTGTTATTCTTGAAGATAGCCTGGGATGCCGAAGCCAGGAGCAGGTTACCGTCACAGTTATTCAAAATGAGGAGATCATCATTCCCAACATATTTTCCCCTGACGGAAATGGAACAAATGATCGCTTTACCATCTTTGGAGGAGAGGGCCTGCAAAGAATTCAGTCATTGGTCGTCTACGACCGTTGGGGAAACGTTGTATATTTAGCTTCAGACATACCCCCAAATGACCCAAGTCTGGGTTGGGACGGCTCTTTTGGAACAGGAAGGGCAACTCCCGGAGTGTATGTTTACAAGTGTATCCTTACAATTGCAGGGGGAGTCACCAGGATTCTCAATGGTAATATCACATTGATCAGGTAGGAGTGCTTCGGTATCACTGATTTTGTGTTGCAAGTTAGGGCATTGAGAGAATAACAAGAGTGTGGATGGGAGTAGGGATAATCTTTGGCAATTGTCTGAATCAGGATTTTCAGGTTGGGAGGATGTACAGGATTTTTAATGTGTAAATTCTCCGATATCACCGGGACAATGTAAAAACATTACATTACCTTAAAGAATTGTAATTTGTCGATCTCAAAGCTATATTCCTCCATTTTACTCCAATTTTATTGCATTCGATGCTATAGGCAAAGAGTAAAAAGGTAATTTCGTGCAAAAATCACGCAATTGCAACCAATCTACATACTCCTTCTGAGCATCACTGTGCTGAACTTGCTGCAAGCGCAGAACCAGTCCACTTCGTTTGACAACAGCGCAAAAATTATCCATATCCAAAAAGCCTCCGAAATCATCCAGCTGGATGGAAATCTGGACGAGTCTGTCTGGAAAAAAGCACAATCACACAGCAACTTCTGGATGAAATCGCCTGTCAACGACACACTGGCCAACCCGTCAACGACCGTTTACCTAACATACGACCACAAATTCTTATAGGGCAATATCGTCCAGTCACTGAAACGTGATATTGGCTTACGCCTGGGAGATGGTCTTGGAATCGTGCTCGACCCAGTCAACCTGAAAACAAATGGATTTTACTTTTCCCTGACTCCCTTTAACTCTCAAACGGAAGGACTCATTGGAAACTCCAACGATGACATCACCTTTACATGGGACAATACCTGGTTTAGTGAAACAAAGGTTTATGAAGACTACTGGACGGCTGAAATTGCCATTCCCTTCTCCATTTTACGCTATGATGAGACAAAATTGGTGTGGGGCATAAATTTTATCCGGGCTGCGCGCTCCGAAAATGAATTTCACACCTGGACACACATGCCTTTGCAGTTTCGCGGCACTGATCTGGGTTACACCGGGCAACTGATCTGGGACCAAAACCCTCCCAGAGGTGGTAGCCGCGTCTCTGTCAATCCATATGCCAGCTCATCCGCAGCTGTGGAAAATGACTTCAACAGAACCACTGAAGGGAAGATCAATGCAGGTGCAGATGCAAAAATAGCAGTCAGCTCGGCCATCAATCTGGACCTGACCGTCAATCCGGACTTCTCCAACGTAGATGTAGACCAGCAAGTCACCAACCTGACGCGATTTTCGATATTTTTTCCTGAAAGAAGGGTGTTTTTTCTGGAAAACGACGACCTGTTTTCCGGCTATGGCATTCCTCCCGCAAGACCATTTTATTCAAGAAGACTGGGATCTAAAAACGGAAGCCCGGTACCTATTCTTGCCGGTGCCAGGATCACAGGCAATTTATCCAAGCAATTTCGCTTTGGACTCATGA
This sequence comes from Saprospiraceae bacterium, assembly GCA_021298335.1. Taxonomy (GTDB): domain Bacteria; phylum Bacteroidota; class Bacteroidia; order Chitinophagales; family Saprospiraceae; genus OLB9. Next base: position 1,910 of record JAJTEZ010000086.1, read on the forward strand.
ATATCCAGACCGGAAGGAAAGGAGAAAATTCTGCCGACAATTTCACAAGTTTTACATTCAACCAACGAGTGTTAAGCAGGTCAGTCATCAGCGGCTATTTCAACAACAGGCAGGGCTTTCAGACCGATGCCGAAAAAACAGCCGATCCACTGGGTGCATATGGTCGCAACGGCGGACTTGCTTTCGGCTATTCATCAGCTTCAGGAGTCGCACAGGCATGGTCAGGACTAAATCTGAGCATGAAGCCAGGAGTGACCGGCGACACCTATTTTGCCAATGCGGGTGGCGGACATTTTGGACAGAATTTTACCTGCTTTCTGGATTTCACACACCTGGGCAGAGAATATTATGCAGATATGGGATTTGTCAACCGAATCGAAAATTATGATGCCGCTAGGGATACTATCATTCGGGTTGGATCTGATTTTTTCTACAATGAGACCGGTTATACCTGGTACCCAAAAAGCGGTCCCTTCAATAAATATTCTCTGGCGACCAACAATTTCCTGGCCTTTGATGGCACAGGTAAGTTCAATGAATTGTCTATCAAGGCATTGGCAACATTCGACTTTCGAAACGCAGCAAATATCACCTTGTCGCATACACTCAACCAGGTGAACCTTCTGTTTCCGTTCAGCTTTGTGGAAGATGCCCAGGCTGAAGCACTTCCCGCAGGACTGTATGAATTTCAGGCCACTGAATTGATGATGACTTCCGATGTCAGAAAAAATCTTGTGCTGGGCGTCGGCGGCGCATTTGGAACCTTTTACAATGGCGATTACAACAAACTCACTGCTTCGCTGACGGCCAGGAAGCAACCATATTTCTCGATGGCGCTTACGGCAGAGTACAACCACCTCTCTTTCCCTTCGCCCTACGGAAACCAGGAGTTCTGGCTCGTTGCACCACAAATAGAAGTCAATTTTACAAACTCCCTATTCTGGACCAGCTTCCTGCAACTGAATACACAGGCCGACAATTTCAACATCAACAGCCGCATCCAGTGGCGGTACCGACCAATGAGTGATATCTTTCTTGTGTATAGCGACAACTATTTCGCTGACCTGCCCGTCGCAAACAAAAACCGTGCTGTAGTGCTGAAAGTCAATTACTGGTTGAATATCTGACAAATCAGTTATCTCTGACATAGCTGGGTGAATCTATAAATACAGCACACAAAAAGATTCACAGCTAAACAAATCGTCCCACCACGTGCTGATTTCGATATTCAATCGGTGAAACGCCAACTTTCTGCTTGAATAACCTGGCAAAATGTTGCGGATAAGAAAAACCCAGGTTATACGCAATTTGAGAAATTGATTGATCCAGGTCATGCACTTTCTCTTTCGCCTCATCCATAATTCTTTGTTGAATATGCTCCAGAGGTGAAATACCAGTTTCCTTTTTGATCAAATCGCCAAAATAATTGGCAGATAAATTTAGGGCTCCAGCAAAATAACTCACTGTTGGCATTCCTAATACCTCGTGTTTTTGATCTGCATAATAATTTTGCAGCAATGTTTCAAATTTGGCTAATAGCCCCTGATGCGTATTCTCCCGGGTAAAAAATTGTCGTTCATAAAAACGATTGCAATATTGCAGCAGGATTTCTATGTTGGAAGTGATCAATTTTTTACTGTGGCGATCAATGGAATGTTTTAATTCCAAAAGAATTTTTGAAAAACAATCCAGCACGATGGAGCGCTCCTGCTCAGAAATATGCAAGGCTTCATTGACATCATACGAAAAAAATGAATATTGAAAGATCGACTTACCCAAGGTTGTTCCCTTGATCAGGTCAGGGTGAAACAATAACGCCCATCCTTTAGGTTCTATGCTGCCACCCCCCGAAGGTACAGTAACAACTTGACCTGGTGATAAGAATAATAGCGTTCCATCCTGATAATCATAGTGGTGCCTGCCGTAAAGCAATTCACCACACTTGATTTCCTTAAAAAATACAGCAAATAAATTGACATTGTATGAGGCCGGTTTTAGCCGGGGGACCTGAGATAAATCGAAAACACTCACCAAAGGATGAAGCGTTTTTAAACCTCTCAATTGATGATATTCTGCAATATTCTGAATTCTGATGATTTCTGACATTTTTATCAGTTGATGTGCTAAAATTACAATTTTGCCATCATTCTCATTCAATCTGTAGGGAGTATCAGTAATAATGGTTAGAATTGCAGTAATTCAATCACGCTTTTACCAATAAAGACACAGAATTTTGCACTCTAAAATTCCTCATCGAATCTGAGCTCAATCAGGTAACATGAAACACAGGTACCTTCTATTTGTCAAATTAACATTTATGCTTCAAAATAAAATCCTCCTGTACACCTTTATTGTTTTCTCGATGACCGTCAATCAAGCCACCAGTCAGACCGATTCTACTAAAATGACCTTCTCCGGGTCACTGGGTCTCACCAACAATGGCTTTTCCATCATTCCGACATTTTCCCTCAATAGCCCGGCCGCAATGATCTTTTTATCGTGGAGGAAAGAGAAATTTAGCATTGACCCAGACATCAGGATTACACCAGATGGCAGAAAAGGAGGGCTCCTGCTGTGGTTCAGATATCATGCCATCAACAAGAAAAAATTTCAGTTTCGGGCAGGATTCCATCCCGCAATGAACCTGCAAATCAGAAAAATCACAGAAAACGGAGTTGCCTCAGAAATCACACAAATGCGTCGGTTTTTAGCATGGGAACTTGCTCCCAACATAAAACTAAACAAGTACTTCTCCACGGGCCTATACTACCTGCAGGGGAATGGTCTTCAGAAAGACGGTCCCCGCACGTCCCATTTTATAAACTTATATACTTCGCTTAACGGACTGCCACTTGGGCAAAAAATCAAGGTTTCAATTACCCCAGCTGTGTACTATCTAAAGCTAGACGGCTATGAAGGCAAGTACTTCACGGCCGCAGCAACATTCAAACACACAGATATACCATTTTCTGTCCAGTCAGCTATCAACCAAACGCTGGATTCTAACATTCCAGGCAATAAAGAATTTTTGTGGAACGTTTCGCTAAACTACCATTTTCTCAAAAATTACCGGAAAATCCAATAAAGAAAAGACCTTATTCTGTCTCTGCCCAGGTCTTTCCGGTTTTCAGGTCGTAATATAGAGTGATCTTACTGATTTTACTGAGGTCAAAGCCTGTCCAGAAAACGTCCTCGTCTTCATCGTATCCTACCCAAGTCACATAAATATCCCACTTGCGAGAAGTCTCTTCGGAATCAAAGGTGATGTCCACAGATTCACCATCCGGGAGCACGTCTCTGCCCATGATATCTTCTCCCCAGTCTTTCATTTTGGTAGGTGAAACAAAGACTTCGTTAATGTCATAACCCGTTTTATTGACCAGCGTAAAATCCAGGTTGTAAAATTTACCGACAACAGATGTTGGTACTGGCAACGGCATGGCCATGACTGAGGTAAAACTCGTGCAGGCCATCAGCAAAAGAAAAAAATAAGACTTCATAATTTTATTATTTGATGCTTCAATGTACGAGATTCATTTGATCTCTCAAATGAATTTTTTTGAGAAAATAAAAAAAACCTACATTTTCTATCATTTTTCTCAGGCAATGATGTTACCCTAATGTATACTTTGTCACTCCCGGAATGGCCACCGGATAATAACCCTGCTCATCTGGTATTACCGGCGTTGCCGCATCCCAGTCGTACAACTGTGGCTGTAAAGACAAACCGGATAGCAGGGCTTTTTCCGCGTCGATTACCTGTCCGCTATAGGTTGCCATTCTGCCAATAATGGAAGTTAGTGTGCTGTATGCGGCATTTTCTGCATCCGCAAACACATATTTCCCCTGCGCAATGGCAGTAAACAATTCGTCGTGCTCTGCCTGGTAAGGATTATTTTCAGTTTTAGAATCAAACTGAAACAACGTTTTTCCCACATGGTCGGTGATTCGCCCGGCTCCACAGGCAATTTTCCCTTTTGTCCCAGTGATCATTTCGTCCACTTTATTGACCGTACCTGGTATGTGCCTGCACTGAGAGTGCAATGTCGTACCGTCTGCGTAGGTGTATTCTACGTAATGGTGGTCAAAAATTTCCCCGTACTCTTTGCCTTTGCGCACTTGTCGGCCACCCATGCCCTGTGCTTTGACCGGATAGGCCCCTTTAAACCAGTTGGCCACGTCCAGGTTGTGAATGTGTTGCTCTGTGATGTGATCTCCACAAAGCCAGTTGAAATAATACCAGTTTCGCATCTGGTACTCCATCTCCGTCTGGCTGTATTTCCTGGGTCGTACCCAGACACCATCACTATTCCACCAGGCCTGCATGGAGGTAATTTCACCAATCAGTTCTTTTTTTGCAAACAACGCCCGATAGGAGGTCTGGTAATGCCGCTGTAGCCCCACCACCACATTTCTTTTTTTCTCTTTTGCCAGGCGGGCCGTTTCCAGCACTTGTTTTACTCCCGCTGGGTCTGTGGCTACAGGTTTTTCCATAAAGACGTGCTTATTCTGGGCAATGGCCTCCTCAAAATGAATTGGCCTGAATCCGGGAGGTGTAGCCAGAATGACTACATCAGCCAGCGGTATGGCTTGTTTATATGCGTCAAAGCCCACAAACCGATGCTCTACAGGAACCTGAAGCTGATCTTCTACCGAACCTCCATTTTCTTCAATTTCGGAGACAAGCGTCTTGTAACATTGTTCCACGTTGTCGCGGAAAGCATCAGCCAGGGCCACAATCTTTACCCGCTGTTTGCTGCCCAAAGCCTGAAGAGCGGCCCCGGTGCCTCTGCCACCGCAACCCACTACTGCCACTTTCAAAGTATCATCTGTTCCCGATGGCCCCCATGCCCAGGATAGCGAAGGTAAGGCTATAAGTCCTCCGGCCAAAAGTGTTGATTCACGCATGAAAGCGCGTCTGGAGTCGTTGGTGAAATTTTCTTTTTGCATATACTTCAGATGGTTTTATGTAAAAAATTATTTAAGAAAACTATCAAAAAATAGTCTGATTTCCTCCTCTGACGGTGATTTCAATGGCCTGACCACCCGAAAACCTGCATGTTTTGCCTCGGTGAGCCACCACTTGCTTTTAGGAATCTGGGGGTCCCTTCTGTTCCACTGTGGATCAGAATGAAATCTGCTGGCCGATCGCAAATCTGCAGCTCCCTCCTCAAAACTGCCGCCCCGCAATACCTTCGGATAGGTGCCTTTGACTGCCTTTGGGACCAACACCAACTCCTCCCGTTCATAACTTTCAGGCAAATAATGATCCAGCGTCCACTCCATGACATTTCCCAGCATGTCGTAAAGGCCCCAGGGATTTGGTTCCTTTAGACCCGTTGGGTGATACACATTGCCGCTATTGCCCCTAAACCAGGCATATTGCTCCAGGTCTGCTGCGTCATGACCAAAAAAGTAGGCTGTCGTCGTACCAGCCCGACAGGCATATTCCCATTCCACTTCAGAAGGCAATCTGTAAAAATGTCCTGTTTTCTCGTACAACCACCGGCAAAACATGAGCGCTGTTTTTTGCGACATCGAATTGGCTGGAAAACCTCCCTGCTTGCCCATGCCCCAGGACAAGTCTACATACTGCGGACTGGGTCGCGTCACCGCGTCGGCTACCACATTCTGACTGATTCCTGCATCATGTAAATAGACGTTTAGCTGATCGTGCGTCACTTCAAAAGCCCCCATCCAAAATGCCTCGATGGTGAGATTCCGCTGCGGCCCCTCATCCTCTCGCCTGTTACTTTCAGTTTTTGGAGACCCCAGCAGAAACTGCCCGGAAGGAACCGCCACCATGCGCATTTGCAGGGATGAGCCGGGGATTGGCTGATCATACGATTCAAAGCTGACAGACTGACCATGTGTGCCCGACCACATGAGAATGGACAACACAATAATCTCTATTTCAACCAGCTTTATCCGCATCACTGAATGGATTGTTCCCCAAAATACAATTTTTTCTCACTTACCACCAAACGGAAAATGTTTTGTTTTCACCACCTCCATTTTTGTTCCCGACATCCAGGTCATCAGGAGATGTGCACCTGCTGATACAGCGAGCTTTTTGGCCTTCCGCACTGAAAGCACACTGCAGGCAGTCGCCAGCCAGTCGGCCGTGGCCCCGTCATGAGCAATCACGGTGACATTGCGCGAAGAATGTACACCATAGCCAGTTCGCGGATCAATGATGTGGCTGAATTTTTGATCCCCAAATTTTACATGCTGGTAAATGTCTCCAGAAGTGGCCACCGCCTGGTCTGAGAGCGGCAGGCTTTTCTCCCAGGTCAGATCGCTCTGATCCGGCAAATTGACAGCAATTCGCCAGGCCTCCTCATATCCTTTTGATGCACAGATGTCTCCCCCAGCATCGACCAGGGCATGCCGAATGCCCCTATCCTGGACCACTTTAAGCATTTGTTGGGCTATGTAGCCCTTTGCTATACCACCAAAATCGAGGGACATGCCCTTCAGTCTGAGTAAAACAGTGTGCGCTACCGTATCCAGCAGCACATCATTACACGAACAAAGAGGCAGTTGTTGTTCGATCGTTGCTGCCGGTGGCATCTGACCAGTGACCCGGGCCTTACGCCAAAGATCTGACAACGGCCCCATGGCAGGATTGAAGGCCCCTCCGGAGAGCTGGCAAGCGCGCAAACTGAGGCTGATCAGATGCTGCATGTGTACCGATATCTGCACCACTTGCATGCCGGCCTGTCGGTTGATGACAGACACCTCACTATCAGGCAGATAATTGCTAAATATGCGGATGAGGCTGTCAGCATAGTGGTAGGCCTCCGCTGCTGCGGCGGCTGCCACCAGACTGTCAGCATGCCACAGGATAATCCGGCATTCCGTACCCATTTTAGGCTGATCGAAAGTAAATTTTTGGGCTTGTGAAAAAATACACCCTGAAAATAGCAGGCACAGAAAAAGAAGAGGTCGACACATGGGTTTTTAAAATACGTCTGAACGAAATTACGCAAATCACGGCAGAAATACTACTTTTGATTAGCAGTGGAGACGCTTAGTCATTTTGCGGTCTCTTGCTGGAAATAATTGACCAAATTAGATAGCCGATATGAATCGAAGATACTTTCTTTCCCGTCAGGCCATGGCGGGCGCCGCATTGATGGCGGGAACTCCTGTTTTTGGATTTTCCGATCGTTCTATACATCAAGAAAATAAAACATTTCGATGCAATTATGCCATCCATGACGGCATGTTTGCGCAGAGCGCAGGTCCGGATTTTATAGACCAGATCAAGTTTGCCCATGAGCGCGGCTTTCGTTCCATAGAAGACAACGGACTAATGGGACGAAGCGTAGCCATACAGGATAAAATTGGCAGCACACTGGGGGCACTGGGCATGGACATGGGTGTCTTTGTGATTGCCCTGGTGCCCAATTCGACAGTGTACCTGACCACCGGAAAGCAGGAATGGAAGGATAAATTCTACCAGAAATGCCGAGAAGCAATCGATGTCGCGAAGCGGGTAAATGCCAAATGGATGACGGTAGTGCCGGGCAATTACGACCGTTCTCTGCCTGAACACATCCAGATGGCCCACGTCATAGATGCATTGCGACCATGCGCCGAACTATTTGAAAAGGAAGGACTTGTCATGGTACTCGAACCGCTGAGTGATACACCGGATCTGTTTTTACGCTCTTCTTCGCAGACTTATGCGATATGTAGGGCAGTCAATAGTCCGGCATGTAAAATATTATTTGACATGTACCATTTACAGAAAAACGAAGGAAATATCATTACCAACATTGACCTCTGCTGGAATGAAATAGCGTATTTTCAAATCGGTGACAATCCCGGCAGAAAAGAACCCGGCACAGGTGAAATTCATTATAAGAATATTTTTAAACACATCCACAACAAAGGATTCCGAGGCATACTGGGCATGGAACACGGCAATGCCTTACCGGGCAGAGAGGGTGAAGAGGCCCTCATCAAAGCGTACAGAGAAGCAGATTCGTTTTAAGCCGGCCATAGTAAGCGGAACATCAAAGTGGCAGCTGAGATTCAAACTCCTGGCAGCCGAGCATTGGAATACATGGAACA
>JAJTEZ010000087.1 GCA_021298335.1 Saprospiraceae bacterium
TTTATAAACGAAAAAAATCTGCTGAAATCTTGCTTGTTTTATTGCACTATACCGCTTGTGGTTTTGACTTCTTGGGTCTCTCTCAATTAAAAAATACAGATGGATTACCTCAACCCTTTGATACAAACTCTAATAGGGCCGGTGTTTTTACATTATTCCAAGCCTTATTAATATCAATAAGAATCTCTGTATTTACAGATATCCTTTTGGCCTTAACCTTTCTACCATTGTAATCAATAATCAAAGATTCAACTTTAGATACTGACTTCATCATTTGTCCATTTAAGTTCATCCTTATTCTTGAAAAACTAGAACTAGTCTTTTTGATACTTCAAAAGTACATAGATGCCGTTTATTTTAAAGCTCATATTTGTATTTATGCTATAGAAATAGCCAAATGACGTCTAAATGTCAATTAATGATTTACACATATCATATTTGCAAATGGAATTTGGTGCAAGATTAAAAGAGATTAGAACAAGTTTAAATATCTCTCAAAAAGAACTTTCAGAATAGACAAGGTTGACCCTTATTGCTGAGCGAATACCATCAACACTCCCGGGAATGAAGTGATCAGTAAGTACACCATCTCAATAAGCATGATTTGTGATGGTCAATCAGCACAAATCGCGCAGTTTGTGCTGGTCAATCAGCACAAATGTTGTATATTTGGTTTTTATTTGATCTCCAATGTTGATAAAACGAATCCAGGAAGGCAACCTTGCAGATGAATTATCTGCAGCAAAAAGTAAAGTACTGGTATTATATGGCGCACGTCAAGTGGGCAAAACCACCTTAATCCGTGAAACGCTCCGCAAGTTTCAGGGTCGTGTATTGGAAATTAATGCTGACAACGTTCATTTCTACGATACCTTATCAAGTCGCAATTCAGATCAACTTAAGGGTCTGGTGCAAGGATATGATCTCTTGTTTATAGACGAAGCTCAGCGCATTCCGGATATTGGTATTAACCTTAAAATATTACACGATCAAATTCCCGGATTGAAAATCATTGCAACTGGTTCTTCTTCACTGGATCTTGCCAATCGGGTGAAAGAACCACTCACAGGTCGGACCTGGACCTTTCACCTGTATCCGGTTTCCGTCGAAGAGTGGGCCTTACACTCCGGGGCAAATTCGGTTGAGCTCACCCAAAAAATACCTGAATGGCTCTCTTATGGCTTTTATCCTGAAGTTCTCAGTATTGAAAACTGGAAAAAAAAGGAACGCTACCTTCGCGAAATCACCCAGGCATATTTGTATAAAGATATTCTGGCGTTGGCAAATATTCGATACCCAGAAAAGCTGCGACAAATCTTAAAATTACTTGCTTGGCAGGTTGGAAATCTTGTATCCGTCAATGAGTTGGCAAAAACCTTGCAAATAAATCGGGACGCAGTCACAAATTACCTGGACCTTCTGGAAAAATCGTTCGTCATATTCAGGTTGGGCGGATTCAGCCGCAACCTGCGTAAAGAGATGGTAAAAATGGATAAGATTTCTGCTGGCAGAGCGCATTAAAACGTCATCCTATCATTTCCATCACGCAAATCGATATTTTTGGCGTACACAAACAGGAGCTGAACTGGATTATATAGAGGAATATGGAGGTCAACTGCATGGTTATGAATTCAAATGGCGACTTGCAAATGTTCGTCCTCCGAGGTCATGGACTGACACCTATGCTGAGGCAACATTTCAATGTATCCATCCGGGTAATTTCATGGAATTTGTAAGGCTTGATAAAAAGGACAATGTAGGAATGTAACCCTACCGTATAGTTATTTCCCACTCCTCCCGCCTTATACGGAACACCACATTTTTCTTCATTGGCTCACCAAAATACGCTACATCCTGCTCGCCAATCCATTGCGCTCCCAAACGCTCCATGGCAATCTGCGAACGGAGATTGCACGAACCTACGTGAAAGTATACCGCGGAAACAAATGGAAAAATGTAGTCCAGCATGGCTTTTTTGACCATCGGATTGACGCCCATGCCCCAGTACCGGGTCGCATAAAACGTATATCCTATCAGAATGGAGTTTGCCACGGCATCATAGTCGTAATAGCGCGTACTGCCCATGAGAGCACCCGTCTGCGGATCGATGATTTTGAAAGCACCCCCACTCTCCAAGGCACCCTCAAAGTAGATGGAAAATGCATCCTTCTGCCACCGGTCTCGATTGGGATGCTGCTCCCAGATGGCAGGATCGGACGCCACGGCATACAATTCCTCAAAGTCATTGGCATCCAACGGTACCAGTACCGCCAGAGGCGTTATCAGGGTGGACTGTATCGGTAAATTGACCACCAATTTCAGTTGCTTTTTGAATCTAAAACCTTGAGCTCAAACACGAGTCCAAGCTCACGGACAATTTGTAAAAAATTGGACATCCTGATATCTTCACCTTGTTCAATTCTGGATATATACGGTCTTTTTTTTACCAAGCCTGTTGGCCAGATCTGCCTGGCTCCAGTTCAATTGTTTTCGTCGCTGTTTCAGAATTTCACTAAGGTAATAGGCATACGCCTCATTCTTGAAACGTTCTCTTTCCGGACTATTTATGGGTCCTATTTCATTATTGAGAAATTCTGCTGCCGTAATCAGTTTATTTGAGTTCATGTATGTATTTTTTGATAAGTGTATTGGCATTCTCGCTGGCCTTATTACAATCAGAATTTGATCTTTTCAGGAACCCATTTAAAGAATCATATTTCTACTTTCCTGAAAATTTTCAGGATCTAGTGTGTACACAAGAATACGAATTTGGTTATGCGATTTAATGCGAAGTTCATAAAATTTTGAACCTACAATTTTATCAATGAATGCCTTATGGATGATTTTATACTCTCCCAAGATTTCAAGCAAATACTTAAATTTTGTCTGCATATTATGCTCCGATTTTGTATAAATTCCAAACAATCTTCTGTTATTAGTATTTTTTCATCCAACAAATGTGATGAATAAGTTACTTATGTGTGTGGTTTTCTTTAAATTTTTAATGAAAGCTTATTTACTTTTTCCACCGCTCCAATGAAGGTATTGTACACGTGGCCAGCCAGGCAAAGAAGCGGTTATAGCCTGCCTTGCGCATCTCCTGCATGCAAAACCGCTGCATCTTCTCTGCCGTATCCACATCGGGTGGTGTCAGGAATTCTCCGTTTGCATAGCACATCGAGCAATATTTTTTACTCAGCGAGCCATCTTTTTCGGTGCCGCCACCCTGCTTGTCCTTCTTTAACGGATAGCCACAACTCTGGCAATATTTTGTTTTCTTCTGTATCATTGGATCGGTGTCAAATGTTGCAATGCAGTGTTGTGAGGAATTAGTTTCCTGATTCTGTTATTTTTACTGAACCCGCGCAGGCATTCCCCTCTTCAACTCCTTGCAGCCATATCGAAAGTTGCTTCGTTCGTTCCAAAGTAAGGCGTGCCAGTGATGTATTCCAGCAATATGGGTGGATACTTCCGTAATATCCCTCTTCCCTGTCCGGATACAACGACTTCATTTCCGCATCGCGCCACTGGATCCAGAGGCGCTGGGCTTTTTTCAGGTTGGCTACAAACGCAGGGTCAGATTTGTACTCTGCCAGGATTTGGCGGTAGGTTTTGTTCAGTTCCTTATCAGCCTGCTCGTACTCCCGGCGAGCCTGCTGGTTCATTTCCAGCTGCGTTTGGCCGTACATTCCGCTCGGAATCGCTGTGAATACGGCAAGAAATAATAAAATAATGGGGACTTTCATCTTATGCGTTCTTTTTTTAATGAATCATCTGGTTTTGGATTCAATATTCTTTTATGTGAATGGAAGACAAACCCATTGTGAAGTTACGCTTTTTCAGGCAAAAACCGCTTCGTCAGCCACTTTCGGACCGGAATATCGAAGTATTTCAATGACACGTAGGCCACCGCCACCACAAAACCTGTGAGAAATACACTGACAATTGTACCCTGGCTCAGAGGGATGCCCCCATTGATCACCCAGGCGTAATACAGGCAAATGAATGGGAAATGTGTGATGTACAATGGGTAGGAGATGTCACCGAGGCTTTGATCTGTTCCGGTTCCAGCGACCAGCCACCAATCATATCGCCGGATGGTCCGGTGGTGGCGTGCCAGACAGTGGCCAGTGCTGCCAGAAATACCAGTATTGATAATACCGTTTTTGAGGCCCGGCGCAGGAAGAGCACATGGAGAATGTTGGCGATGTATTCATAAAACAACGACCAAGCAGGTCCGTTGAGTGGGTGTAGTTCATTCCAGCCGCGAATGTCCATGGATGGAGGTACAGGCAGCAGGGTATAGCCTATGACCATGATGAGCAGTAGCTGAGCCACGGATGTATCGGCAATTTTTGGAAAAAAGGATGATTCCTGAAAGAAAAACAGGAGTGCACCCAGGCTCATACCCAGAAGTATCAGGGGATGGAGCCGGATGAGCCGGCGTTTGCAAAATTCCCAGGCAGTCATGGTGTCCCAGCGATCGTCGTAGGCATGCGCCATCACATAGCCCGACAGCATAAAGAAAAAGTCGACGGCCAGGTAGCCGTGGTTTATGATGAGTTTGTGGTAATCGCCACCGCAATACACTTCAAAAATATGCATGAAGACGACGATAATAGCGGCAACACCCCGCAATGCATCCAGGATGAGAAAGTGTTTTTTGGAGTCTGAATAGGTGGTTGATGATGAGTTCATATTGAATGATAAAAAGGGGATGGAATTATGAGAATACAGTCCTTAAGCAGGCTTAATCCACACAAAATACTTGTTTATTTAGTTATAGTCGAATAAATTTAGTTACTTTGTAAGTATCCCCAAACTTTGTTTATCTCAATTTTGAGTAAACACCCGCTTTTCCCCGACAATCATAAAAGAAAAAAAGATCCGTTTCCAAATATTTTGGAAACGGAACTTGATGTTTAATCTACGCTGGTTACTTTATTCTAGAGTTATCATTTTGCGTGTAGCTTTATAAACTCCGCTTTCTATTGTATAATATAATACTCCTAATACACCAAGTTGGTCTTTTGTAAGTATGATAGTATTTCTACCTTTGATAGCATCCACTGCGATAGCTTTCAACTGTTTGCCATTGATATCGTGTACTGTCAATAAAGCTTTTGCCGCGTATGGCATGTTAAATTCAATGAGTGTTTGTCCAATAAATGGATTGGGTTCATTTTGATTCAAAACAAAGACTCCATCATGCAAGCTAGAGTATACTAAGGCTAACTTTCCTACATGCAACGTTGCATCATAGTATTCTGCCTTTGTTACATGTGATGTTAGCTGGATGACATCCCTTACTGATCCTGTTTTCATTGCTTTCACATAAATAGTAAATAAAACATCATCATCTTCAAAGCTCAAGGGAGTATTAGAAGTAAAACTCATAGTGAGTTTACTGTTATCGGATAGAATTCCAATATCACTTGCTTTAATATCCAGAACGCCTGCTTCTAGTCTTTCGAATGTTGCATTATTAAAATTAACGGTCATTTGATATCCAAAAATACTTAAGAAGTTACGAGCTGTTACGGGAATCGCTACAGTTTCACCTTTGTCAAATCCTTTGTCTTGAATCACAAAATTCAATACATTATTTGACCTTGGTTCTACTGCGGGTGAATCCAGGCTGGATTGAGCACTGAAATTGACATCTCCAATTTTTACTGCCACAAAATCCTGAGCTGTTTTGTCTGAATCCAAGAGCGTAAATGCATAATTTTCAATAAATGGCATCGCAGTTGCAATGGTAAGTTGTTGATTCCTGATAGGGAATCTCCAACTTTGATTTTTGAAAGTAGGAGATATACCAAGGATCAATTTTCTTAATTCAATTAAATCCGCGGCAGTAACTTTGCCATCATTATTGGCATCCGCTGCAATCATTTTTATAGGATCATTAAATACTTCCAAACCAAGTATATGTCTTTGTATTAGCACAATATCTAAAGTGCTCACTCCTGCAAGATAGTTACCTTCTTTACTGGCAGTAACTTTATAATCCATATTTTTCTGAACGTCAAAATGGTATTGCCCATCTTTTTCTGTAACAAAAGTCTTAGGGTATTCAGGTGTAAATGCTTCTGCAGTAACGGTAACATTTTCTAAGGAATTACCTAACGATGTAGCTACTCCTCCTGAAATAGTATTTCCACTATCACAACCTATGACTTTGATTGATGTAACGCAGAAATCTGTATTTAACGCTTCATCCCAAACACTTATTTTGACTTCAAAGTCACCACAAGTAGTCCATGCTTTACCAGCAGATCTTGTAGTGGGCTCCCATTTATATGCGTTTCCTGTATAATATTCCGCCAGGGTAGCATTTACACTGCCATTTGCTCCAGCTTTATAAAAATGTTCTTGATTAATCTTATCTAAGATAGGAGCCACACCATCAAAAGTAAAGTACAATTTGGATTGGGGGCTACAATTATCGAAAGCTCCTTTATCAAAGTCTTTAGCCCATAACTCTACCATCTTAGGGTTGGTATTCATAATGGCTGTACTGATACTTACACAATACGGAGTTGGTGCTTTTTTATCAACTACTAGTATTTCACTTTCACATTGATCTTCATTGCCACAACCATCAGTTACTTTCCAAAGTACTCTATGTGTAATGTTTTCAGCATCTAAGGTGAATGGTGGTAGCTTTACACTTCCATTACTTGCTGAACTCGGGTTTACATATGTGATGAATACAATTTCTGCCAAAGGTGTCAAAGGGTGCTGATCTTGTAGGGCTTTCCAGATTGGGTTTAGAGCACCACCTGCTAAAAATTTGCTTTGTGATACCCAAAAGCCGTTCCATGATTTATTTACAAAACTCGATCCTATTCTATCTATAGTACCATCTGACCAGCCGTCAAAAAACATCTGCCACTTTATCCAACTTTCTTCAGCACAGATCAGTTGGTCTGTTGATGATGCTTCTAAGATAACAGTCGCTTCACAACCTCCATTTGGATTTTGAACACTGGGGTTCGCTGAAAGTATTTGATTAGAACAAGCTAATACTGGTGCAACCTCATCTTTGAATGCATACCAGTGTACGAAGCCTGTCAGCTCTTCTTCAGAACACCAATTCTTATAAGTATAAGACACCCTCCATTTTTTACAAGCGCCATCTTCAAACCAAAAAGTATCAATTTCAATATTTTCACCTATCAAATCACATTGACTATGATTTACAATAGGTATCTTAATGATTGGGTTAGATGCATCTCTTGCGTCATCCAGGGTAAAGCTACATCTATCCCAAATTGTGGTTTGATTGTTTTGGGGGAACGTTACAGTAAACGGTCCGCTAATCTTGGATAATGTGATTAATTGTGAACAGGTGACCACTATAGATCCTTTTGTTGCTTTAAAGGTTCTTCTAATCGTACCTGTTCTGCATACCGGATCATTTTGACCTACCCACTGGTCCCTGTACGTGATCTTTAATCCTGTACATAAATCAAAAGCTCTTGGGTAGCCGGAATTACTAAGGTTTACAGAATCTACTGATTGGTCAGTGTCGAAACTTAGATTCACATCCGTGTCACAGGCGACAGTCAAGTTTGGTGGACATACCAAAACAGGTGGTAACTTGTTCTCTACCCTTACAGTTGCCCAAACAGTGTTATAATTATCCCTCATGCCATTGATGATCAGGTTATCTCCATGTATTCCGTTCATATTTCCATCATCCCAAACTCTTAACTCTACATCGTGAAGACCAAATTCCTGACCAGATGGTATGTCCTCACAGCAGAATTTTACGAATTCACCCGCATCATTATCCTGTGCATTATCTTTAGGGTGAAACCAAATACTACCTGGAATTTCATTTGAATTACCATTGTTATTGTTGTAGCTATCATTATTGTTGTGTGTGCCATTTGAGCCTACATTACCACAGGTTCCTCCACTTACCCTTCTGACTTCAAATCTTACGTCAGAGCAGTGATCATAAGATCCATTATCGATTTGCCATCCATATATTTTACCTGAACCTCTGCCATCAGTATCACTCGATAAGCTGACAACCAGATTTTGTTTCGAAATAGCTACAGGGGCTACACGATCTATTACAGTAACGATAAAACTACAATGAGTAACATTACCACATTCATCGGTGGCGCTATACCGAACCAAATGGTCGCCTTTTGCTAAGTTGAATGCCTTAATGCTCAGGTTGTTATTTGCAATACTGCCCCTTATCAAGCTTTTTCCTCCACCATATACTCGTACAGATAGTGAAATTTTGCTGCAAGGGTCTTTTAATGTTGCCGGAATTGGCAAGTTTATAGAATCCGCAAAACAAGCCGAAGGTGAGGTACTCACAATCATATCATCAGGACACGGATAAATATTTGGTTTTTCGGTATCAAACACTTTTATAGCCTGTACATGGACTCGCGGATTGTTTGCGCTAAGCAGCTGACATGCATTTAAGATTTTCCAGGTACGAGCGATGACGTACGATCCTCCACAAAGCGGGAAAATTTCATCTTCTTTAGTGATGGACACCATACATTGATTACCCAATAATAACTGCATGCCATTTATCGTAGGATAGCCGGTGTTTTCAGGCTCTGTTAATGTAGGTTCCTGGATGATTGACAATATTGCCTTGATTATCGTCTATATACCACTCTCTGGTAATAATAGTACGTGGACTATTACACAAACCAAATGACTCCACATTATCCTCATGATATATCTTTGCAAAGGGTTCACAAGATTTTAAAAGCGCAAAACCGGTACTATCAGGAGTAATATTTGCGCCACAATAAACAGTTTTATCGGCAGGACATTCTATAACTGGTACTAACTTCTCTTCTATCTTTACATAGCCCCAACAAGAATTATTGCCACCAAGACAATCTGAAATCGAAACGATAAATGTCTGACCAATATCTGAAAGATCAAAATAGTTATTATGTGGCAAGCCATTTAGGGTAGTGATATTAATACAATAATTCTCTAAGCATCTATATTCGTTCCCTTCCAGTACCATATCCGTGTTAATGGTTGCATTACAATTTTCATTTAGGGATAAATTGATTAAATCATTGCAAGCAATAGTACTACTGGTCGGTAAGTACTCCGTAACTACTACATCAAAACTACATGTAGTTTTATTTCCGGCTTTGTCAGTGATTGTCAACATTACTTCAGTTTTGCCTATAGGAAATGCTGTACCACTTGCTGGACTATAGACTACTGATTCTATCCCACAATTGTCTGTACCTATTAACAATGAATTTAGGTTGAAATTGATAACCCTTTCACATTCCGATGGATCTAATTGAATCGTATAATCCGAACATGCATTAGAGAATAACTTAGGTGCTTCATTGTCCAATACAGTGATATCAAAGCTACACTGATGGGTATTGGACTCACCGTCAACTAATGTGTAAGTTACTTTAGTAGTGCCTACACAGAATGTTTGTGTCACATTCTGGCCACCAAAAACAGGTAATGTATTACCAAGCGGAACACATGCAGCATTGGAAGTGGTATAGGCAATGGAAATACTTCCATTTTTACAATTATCGAGGAAGTAAGGATGAATCCAGCTATATTTTGAGTTGCAAAGCCCCGGTTCGTTATTGATTACTACATCATCCATTTGGAAAGGTGTAAGACAAGTAACATTCAATGTCCAGGAAGTAATATTGACAGTAGAATTGCTCAGCCCTGTTCCTCCCACTGTCAGTGTCCAATTTCCCGCTGACTTTGTGCCATAAAAATCCAGCAAAGCTTGCTGTGGTCTGAATGAACCACTCCAGGTAGCGTTTCCGCAAGCTGTTGTAATTAAGTTGTTGGCTTCATCATCGAATGTTGAGCTTAAGGTAACATTGCCATCCACCGTACCAGGACAAGGATTATTTACCAAGTTCACTTTCTGGCCCGAAGGACTCGTCAAGGTCATAAAAATATTGTCGGCACCAAAAATGGTTCCATTTATCGTAACATTGACATCGCCTACAATACAATCGTTTGCCAGTGGAATCGTCACAGTACCTTCATTACAACTATCAAATCCTCCTGTAACAGTCGTTCCGTTGTATGTAGTCGTATTGGAGATTTCAGCACAAAATGGCGCTTCCAAATCATTCACAGTGACCGTAAACTGACATGTCTGGATTTGAGGAATAATCGATTGTAAAGCAGTACTGGCTCCATTTGAAGCATACACATCCAGATCAGGATTCAATGCTCCAATCGTTAATGGATAACAATTTTCTGCTATGACCCAATCCTTTCCAACATTATTGTCAAAACTAAACTTACGGATGATTCCGGCTCTGTTAGCAGCATTACCTGTTGTGCCAATCCAATCCAATCCCGTAATTACAGCTGTACTGCTATTCCCAATTGGGTTGTAATTGTTGGTGGTCACTACATCCAGAATTCTTCCTTTAAATGACAACATATACCCTGCTGCCTGGGCAGCAGGTAAATTGGCTGCACAAGGCACATTATAAAAATTATCCGAAGGAACATTTACCCCATTGCCAAAGTGGACCACGAGGGTTTTGCCTGGTTGAATGATTGTTTTATTTGGTATTTCATAAACATCAGAAAAACCAACCCCAAAACGTTCTATAATCAGACCGGACACATTATAAGCAGCAGGCCCGAAATTGGTCAACTCCATGTAGTCATCTGTTGTTAGCACAGTATAAGGGATTGGGGACATTCCACCAATCGGAGCCGCAATTTCTTGAGTCACTTCTGTAATCAAAAGTAGGGGCTGAGATGACATCTTATATGTGACTGTACTATTTCCTTTTTGGAATGACTCCCCACTTGCATTTCTTACGCCTCCCGCTATGATATTGCCGGAGTTTGCGGGGTGTTCTATTTGATACGTTATAGTAGCATTTTGACTACAATTATCAGTGATTTGAGAAGGTGCAATGCCATTTACAACAGCTGAACACAACCATGGATCTGTTAATCTCACGGTATTTTGTGGGCAAGTAAATGATCCATTCTGTGTATCGTTGACTATAACCCTTACTGAACAGGTAGATGAATTACCTGATGCGTCCACAGCTCTGTATGTCAAAATTGTCATTCCAACAGGGAATATGCTTCCGGTAGCTAAACCTGTGTCATCTATCTGTTCTACCTTAACTTGGCCACCACAATCATCAAATGCCAATGGTAATGCAAAATTAACATATGCACCACACGTATTTGGTTCAGCATCCTGAATGACATCAGGTTCCGGACAATTGATAAATACAGGTTTGTTCCTGTCTTTTACTTCATATAGAATGACACAGGTCATGACATTTCCTGCTTCATCTGTTGCGGTCCAGGTCACACTTGTGCTTCCTAAAGGCAATACAGCACCCTGCAGTGTATTGTCAAAAGGTCCAAAAATATAATTATGTTTCAATGTTGTACCAGTGCAGTTATCGGTAAATTCTGGATCAAAATCTTGAGTGAGAACTGTGAAATCACATTTACCGCCATCAGCCAGGATCGAAACTTTAGTGCTGAATAATAGATCTGAAGCATTACCGCATATATTCAAACTAAACGTTGATAAAGTACCACAGGATGCTGGATTGGTATTAGTCACCAGAAGCTGCCAAATACCTTGGGAGAATTGACCATTAAACCCTGATAACAAGTTCGTTGGTCTGAAGACACCACCATTTCCTAAAGGATTACATGGCGCTCCGGCAACACTTTCTTCCGCTGCATCATCCAAATTTAGATTGAAGGTAGTAGTATTGTTACAAAGTGAGCCAAAAAGTGGCACTATTGTTCCTGCAGGGCTTTTGAGGGCAAAAGTCAATTGACCCATATTCAAAGCACTACCTGAAAGTGACACATTCAGATCTGTGATACTGATGTTATTAGGCACATACAAATCGAAGGATGTCACATCATTTGGTCTGATATCAGTGCTTCCATCATAAATATACGGCTGGCACGATACTACTGAATTACAGTACAATGTGGGTAGTTCATTATCTATGACATCTACAATGAAACTACAGGTCACGCTGTTTTTCATAGTATCTACCGCTACGTACTCTATTTTAGTTTTTCCTAAAGGAAAATTCCGTGTTTCTGCTAAAGTATTGGCAAGATAACGGGATTGCAGACTGGCAGATTCGGTAGTACCATCAGGATAGGTATAGGTTACATCGTAACTGATGATGCTGCAGTTATCCACAGGCCTTGGATGTTGCCAGGTGTAGTTGGTGGCACAATCATAATTATTCAATAAATCATGATTGGTTCCTATAGTTATATTTTGAGGACAAAAGACAATAGGAGCCTGATTGTCTTCTACAATGACTACAAAGGAACATACGGTCGAATTACCGCTGGCATCGGTAGCGGTATAGGTAATAATGGTAGACCCAAGATTAAAGTTGACACCATTGACATTGCTTGTTCCTGTTCCTGTTGTCGCACCCGTGAGTGCATACGTTATAACGGTATTACAATCAGGCGCGACTAATCTTGGTTTGAATTCATTCAATCCTGCTGTATAAAAACAGAGTCCGTCTCTGGTATTTCGGTATACTGGATAATTGAGCAAATATGGGCACTCCAGCAAAAGTGGCATAGTGTCGACTACGGTCACATTGGCTTGGCAAGAATTGGTGTTGCCGGCAATATCGGTAACAAAGATCGTAACCAACTGAGGCACACCTACATCATCACAGTAGAAAATGTCTGGGGAAGACGTCACTGTTACATCCCGACAATTATCTGTCACGCCAATGGCAATTTCATCGGGATTCACTTCATAAGTCCCGTTTTCACCAATACCGACAGTAATATCGATACATCCCATTTGTGGAATGATATTATCCTGAACGAAAACCGTAAAGCGACATGTATCTAAATTACAGTTGTCATCTTCAGTAATCAGGTAACCAAAAGTTGATGGATAATCACTACAGAAAATGGTATCCGGATAAACATCAATAATATTTATTTTTCCTGTACCGTCAGCGTTTGGACTTCCCGGCGGACATATGGCACCCGACCTTGCAGTTGGACAGTCATAGCTAAGTGCACTATTGAATACTGACTGCGCATCCAGGAAAGCAAACCCATCTGCATTTAAGATAACCGTAGTGTCTCTGCAAATAGTAGATGGCGGAATATCGTCGGGAGTCATTGTTACCGTAGCATTAAAATCAGGCACGGCAATGTTTCTGTCGATGGTACGAATATTTCTTGAACCCAGTGATAACAAGTTAAATGGTCCAAGTTGTACCAAGGGTGAAATGCCTGACGGTATCCATAAGGAAGGAAGGAATTCAATAGCATTAAATCCGATATCTACTTTTTGAGTCTTCCCTTCAGTGCCATTAAATTGTCCGTTGGCTACAAATCTATTGGCAACAAAATATGGCTTATTTTGGCCGTCAGGGACAACAATCTTAAAATTTTCATCCAGCCCTACATTTGATATATAGCGACTGGTACCACTTTGTCCGTTGGATGGTCGTTCCCAATACGTAGGAGCCCCCAAGTCCATAGATTCTATATTTATGGTTGGATTATAGTCATAACTTACATTATATTCTGACCTCAGAATAAGATTGATGTCCAATACATCAATGGACAATGATTTCTTATAAAACGGCACGGCACAGCTGGCAGGTTTACCGCCTGATGCAGGTGTCACCTTAGGGGTGCCTATATCTATTGTCCTGGTACCTATATCAATTCCTGAACAAGCGAGTGATTGTTGTATGCTTACGGGAATGGCATAGTATAATAGTGAAAAAATATCCACCTCTGCTGAAAAGAGATTATTTTCCCTTCCTGTAATCATTAACTTGGATCCATTGACAGTGGTGCGAAGCTTCATTTCAGGTATTTTATTGCCTACCTTAGGTATCCTGTTAGGTTCAAAGACGAATTGGTCACTATTTTTATCATAAAAAAACGGATCAATAGGATTAGCGTCTGGTCCAATAGGCAATTCATTTAAAAGATTCTTTACAAAACTGTCAGCACCGGCAGGATCTATACCCAGACAATTAAATACGGAAAAAATAGTTGCCCCCTGTTGAAAGGACTTGTCACAAACTGAAATTAAATCTAATTCAATAGCACTGGAACCCGTGAGTAGCCTGATGGGCTCAAAAACATCTACGCCTGCAGAATATGAGGCTCTATATCCTAAGCAACCCAAACAAGGTCCAACAATAGGCACACAAAGTGGTAAACCAATACAAGCAGACACTTCAAAGCTTATTCTCCATCGGAATTCAAAATCCCTCATAAACACACCAAATGTTTGATTAAGCTGCCCAGGTGTTACTTTTAAAAATGTATTTGCTGGATTTTGGTCCACAAAAAAGGAAGTGGCAAAAGGGATGGTATCCCGACATCCATAAAGTTTATCCACAGGTTTTATGGAACATACATTCCCTGAATAATTGACATTCAGGGCAAGAGGAGTGGCCTCTTTTATTTTGTAATATGCACCAAAGGCCATATCAATAGTGGGCAAAAAGTTAAATTTTACCTCCACAAATGCTAAGTTTATACCAGTTCCTGCTTCGCCTAATGAAGCCTTTATCCAATCAGGGATGGATATACCACTGGCACCTTCAAACAGAGAAAGCAATAAACTCAATCCAAAGTTTCCGTTATTTAATGACAAAAATTCTTTTAGATTTTTTGTCAACCTTACATCTCCATCTGTGGAAGTAGGCTGACTTACTGTGGTATTGCTTGTGATAGTCTGAAAAGTACAATCCCTTCCATCTTCACTTGTCTTACTAATGATGACCCTAAAAGTACAAAAGCTTACATTACCGGCTGCATCTGTTGCCTGGTACACAATTGGATATACCCCTACCGGAAGTATAGTGTTTTTTACTTCACCACTTATCTGAGACAATGAAATCAACCCTCCACTGCATGTATGGTTATCAGTAAAAACCGGATCTGTCCATGTTATGGGCATTGAAGTCGCTCCGTTTGGTAATTGAAGGATTGTAGATTCAGAACAGGAAGATGGCACTGGACTTTCGACATCCTTGACCACAATAATGAAAGATGAATCAACGGTCATTCCCTCTGATGTAATTCTGAAAGTGACTTTATTTGCTCCAATAGGGAAAAGCCCGGATGAATCAATCCCTGTAAGTACTGTCAATGTTGCCGGGCAATTGGATCCTACAGTAGGCCTGGTAAATGAAACGTTTGCACCACATTTTCCTGTTTCTGAATCCACAAAAAGTGTATCTGAATCGAAAGATAAAAACTGAGGTTTATCATATTTCTTTAGACCACAAGTGCTTTTTTTGAACACAAAGGCTGCCCCTCTGAATTTGGTATCATCGATAATGGGTCCCATGCCGTTATAACCATATGCACCCAATATGACACTAACCGTATCTTTAGGGTTACCACATCCTCCGAACCGATCAATCGCTGTGCCAAGGAATGAGTTTCCTTTTTGACCAAAAACACACCAATCCTCTTTGCCTATCAAACCATTGGTAAAATTCTTGCCATAGTATCCATAGACTGCTCCTTGTGCAGCTATCGAATCCTTTGAGTAAAATGGCGCACCAATGATGATATCTGACAGACCGTCACCATCTACATCACCCGCTTCAGATACGGCAGAGCCAAATCCTGTTGAACTGGATTCATTTAAAATTGTACTTGTTATACTACTGCTGAGACCTGTATTGGTGCCAGAATATACAAAAACAGCACCTTGGCCCTTTCCTTTTCCATAACAATTAAACATAACCGTACTACTGGAATCAGAAGTGAGACACAGGATGGTATCAGGCATAGTAGTGACATATTGTGGATTATATTGATTGGCTCCAACCAAAATATCTCTTTGACCAATTCCATCAAAATTCCCGGCACCTGAAACGGAAAAACCAAATTGTGCATTTTTGTGTGGCCCTACCGCTTGCCATACTGGTGTAGAACTGATGCTGGTTGAACTACCTAAAAATAAATGTGCCCGTCCAGCTGATGTATCTCTTCTTGTTCCTGCAATATAGGTATAGTTGTGCGCACCTATCAGGATATCTTGCAAGCCATCCCCATTTATGTCTCCGGGACCTGCCAAAGCTGTGCCATACTGCTCGCCTGCTGCACTACCCAGCAAGGTTTTAACAGGCGTCCGATTTATCCCACCTGCCATCCTGCCTGCATAAATATAAACAACCCCTTTATTACCATCAAAGCCCGGAGCACTGACTGCTACATCACCAAAACCTCCACCATTCACGTCTCCTAAGCCAGCAACTTTAAACCCTAGGGCCATGGTAGCCTGTGTCCCATAAACAGTGTCTGCATTTGTCAATGAAATTCCTGAAGCATTCCCGTAAAATACATAAAATGCGCCAACTTCACTTATGGTATCGGTACCTCCACCTGTTGTATCTATCATACTTGTAGATGGAGCGCCTATGATAATATCATCATAAGTGTCATTATTTAAATCCCCCCCACAATCTAATGAATATCCAAATTTTCCTCCTATTCCCAAACCCTTAAATCCGGTCTTATTAATCTTTGTCCCCCCTATTATGGTAAAATCAGGTGTTGCAGATAAGTTAATTCCTGACATTTTACCGAGAAATATATCTACTTTACCAGCATCCTTTATTGCACTGCTGGTATACCCATAAGAACCTATGACTGCATCGCAAAAACCATCATTGTTGATATCACAATTACCTGTGACTGCAAATCCGGTATAAGTACTGTCTATCGCTGATTCAAACCCCGTAGCTGATGTACTCAATGGATCAACCGTGATAGGATAGGTGACATTTTCACCTGAAGCCACCAATGCCACTTCATACGTACCAGTTTCTGTTTCACTTAAAAGCATTTCACTATTCAGAAATTTTCCTTTTGCATCATACACAATCAAATCTTTATAGTAAATATTGATCGCGCCGTTGAGCGAATCAGTCATCAAAATAGAAAATTGATCATTTTTTTGAGCTATCAAATTGGTCTTTAGTGCAAGGTTTACTTTAATACTGACTTTGTCTGTCGGCCCATCATTGATCACAAAGTCCTGTCTCAATCCTTTAGCGGAATTGGTATAATTAATTTTAAAATCCTTGTGACTTTCTTTTAATTGCGCACTCTCGGCCACGAATTCTGGCTTTGAAGACAAGATCAACTTTGATTGATTGACATCAATATCTTTCAATTGATATTGAAGTTGGAATGCGTCGCTATTTTTCATTGATGAAATCTCAAATCTTCCATTTCCAAACTCAAAAAAGAACCCATTCTGCAAATTTGTACTCACTACGCTATTCCCATCCTTTTTAAATGAGAAAGGGCCAGACACATGCCCCTTTTGAGTAAAATCCAAGCTGAAAAATTGAAATAGGCCAGCAGTTCCTATCAAAATGATGATTCCAGCAATGAAGTAAATTTTATTGATCTTGGTGTAAAAATTCATTATTTCAATATTTAAGGTTAACTTACTAGAAGTTTAAAATTTGTTTTAATGATGAAACCTGACTATTTTTTAAATTACATCTTAGTTTGAGAATGTCTCCATTATAGTTGATGGAATAATCACGTATCGAAAACTTATCTGTATATTTTGAAGTCTCTCCCAAAAAATCACTTCCATAAAATGAAAGATAATTGGTCTGGTCATTGAGAGGCAATAAATATGGCAAGGTTTCATTCGCTTTTGGTTGAGTACTTTTTAATGCTTCTATGACCCTCTTATCCAAAGACACAAAAGCGTAGCCATCTTTTAGCAATAATCTTTGGAGTTTGTCTTCATATGTAGCCAGTAAAGGAAAAAATGGAACCACTCCTTCGTTCATTTTATATAAGCTATTGTCAATCATTTCGATTTGTCCTACATCTTCCATTACCTTTAATAATTTGAAGAAATAGTCATTGTCTTTTATCTTCAATCCAAACAGCACTGAACTCTTGGACGTCGTATCATTGGGAAAACCAGTCAACAATAGGTCACCAGTCAATGCTTTGCCAAAATCTTCAGGCAACAAGCCATATTTGGCCATAGAATTTCGTGCTTCTACTTTACGCTCTGTATCTCTTAATAAAAATGCGAACAAACCATCAATATTAAGGGAAAGATTGGCTATAAAAGATGGGTTATCTATGGGAATATAATTTGTGATTGACCGATCCTTGTCATCTTTAAAAAATCCCTTTAGGCCCTGAGACAATATATTGTTCAACTTAAATTGAATATCACTTTCAAAATAACCGGTTTCAAAGTTGACATCACCAAAAACAATGTTTCCTTTCAACAATTGTGGATTAAATTCTCCCGGCTTTCCCGAAGCATGAATCTGATTTCTGGCATAAGAAGTCATATCCGCCCAAAATGATGCATCTGAAATACTTTTATCAAAAAAATTGATATAATCCGGTGAGGTATCAAAGTATTTCTCAGCATCCAAATTCAAAGTCTGATCAAAAATTGTTTTGACATCAAATGTAGGATTGGTGGTGACAAACATGACAAAATCAGGATTCCAGGCGACCGTGTTATTATTTCCTAATAGTGCATATTCATAGTGCTTTTCTTTTATAATCTTGTAAGAACCAGATGATTTGATGGTGCTTAGCAGTTTTGAAGCATTGGATAAACACAAAACTGAGGCAGAATACGTCTCTTCATCTTCTTCTCCTACATCTATGTAAAAGAGTGCCTTTTTATCCGTATTTATACCACATTGTACCGGGTCTTTAAAAACATTAGTAAATACAGGATTCGTCGCATAAGATTCAGATAATTTAGAAAGATAGGGTTGTGTAGTTTTTAATTGCTCAAAGCCTATTTCAGGTAGTATGTTTTTAACATTAAAAGAAAGGATAAAGGTGGCATCAGGAGGCACCAAAAATGCAGATTCCTTTATAAATGAACCGGGAGGACGGTTCATTAGTTTGATTCCAGTGTTACAAGTTTTTAAGAGTAAAATGACCAAAATGATGATAGCTACCGCTAGCCATAGTTTAAGTCTATTACTAAATAAGTTATTGGTCTTCATGAAAAGAAGATTGGTACAAATATCTGATAAACCCAAAATCAAGCCAAATTCATGACTTGATATTCTATTACGGCAAAGTTAATAATTTACATATTTTAAATACTATAAATCAGTTAATTATATTTAATAATAATTTTTAAAGTATTGATAAATGAAATTTTTTAAAGACGAATAACTATCTTAGGTTTTTCTAATATTTGAAAAAGCAGACAAGAGAATTGGATTAATAAGGTTAGGAACAGTAATAAACATAAGGAAAGACAGCCGCTGCATACCTTTAAAGATGGGGTCGGTACATAGGATTCACTTTCGTTTCAAATCTGGCTTTGGAAAAACCAGATTCCTGATTTCCAAACCATTGGCAGGAATCAAGGCAAGGTTAAGAAAGTGACATAATCTTTCAAGCTCTGTTTCAGTAGTAATGTATAACTGCAGAGTGACTATCTAAGTCGGCCCTAAGGGGTGTGGGCTCACTCCGGGAGTTGCTGATCAAAAGCACAAATTAATGAATGCGGGCAAATTGTTCTATCAAACGAGTCTGTTTATGTTGGTTCTTTTCTGGCATAAAAAATGATAGGCAGATCTCGTAATGCTGCTTATACCCACAAAGACACGTCAATTATTGTCCCCGCTGTGATATTTTCGCGTTTACGCATATCTGCTTTCATGGGAAGCAGATAGGAGCTGCGTTTTGTGTCAAACCAGATGGCTGAATCCCATTCGCATTGTCCTACCCTGACTGTTGACTTCAACCATCTCCAGCCTTCTTCCAGATCACCTGAATGTGCCCGGATTTCTGAATCGGTGGGTGTGGGTACTGACATAAAAATCTAGCCACTGAGCGAACTATGCTGCCAGATAATGGCAGAGAAAGAGTAGCAAATGCCCTTATTCATATAGGTCTTTGGTATCTGCCGTTGCCAGTTTTATCAGAAATTGTCCGATTTTTTGTGTCACATCCCGAAAATAGGCTTCTCCTTTTTGCGGGGTGGCAGCTTTTGGATTGCCCGTGCCTGTATCTGCAGAAATCTGCGACCATTTGCGTTCAGTCCACGCCCAGCCTTCCGAAAATTCCCGGATCCGGTGTTTTTTCTCCGCGCCCTCACCGGCTTCTTCCAGTGGCAGCACCAGATGAGGCGCCAGATGCAACAGTAGACTGGTTTCCATTTCGTCGGCATGATCGCCTCCATGTTCAAAGTATTTTTTCTTGTCCAGTGCCGTAAACCAGTTGCATGTACACAGAAACATCTTTGGGTATCTGAGTCCCAGTTCGCGCAGCATGGTCTTGAAGTCATTGCCACCATGGCTGTTGAAGACCAGCAGTTTATAGATGCCGGCTCGTTGGAGCACTTCAATCACATCCGCCAGAATAGCAGCCTGCGTGCTGGGATTGAGGTTCATGTCCAGCGCAATGTCTGCCTGACCTGTGTTGACCCCAAAGGGGATGGTGGGCAGCACGATGACTTTGGCTCCCTGTTCCCAGGCCAGTCTGGCCGACTCAGCCGCAATGGTATCCGCCTCGATAACATCTGTGCTATACGGCAAGTGGTAGTTGTGGGCTTCGGTAGCTCCCCAGGGCAGGATGGCCAGTTCGTAGTTGGACTGCCGCACGGCCTTCCAGTTGGTTTCGGCGAGGATGTAGGGACGGATCATATCGGGGGATTTCAATTCTTGATACTACTTGTTTCTTTGCCAAAGATAAACACAAACTGCCAACTCCCCACAAAAAACTCCGCGATCCACGCATCATTTTTGGCCTGATTGTGCATTTTGGCCTTCGGTTTTTGTTTTTTTTATTTAAAAAACAGGCATAGTGCCAACTTTTCCACTATCTTTACTTACCGCATTCGCAAATCCCGGTTTCGGGAGCCAATGCCCGATTATGATGGACTCACAAACTTGAAAGAACGAATTTCTATAAGAGTTTTCATCATCTCCAGGTAGGTACACAGCGATTGTTCCATGTGGTATTTTCATGGATGTTCTATGGGGGACAAATAGAAGCAAACTGAACACGATGCAATAAAAACCATCTTTTTTCTGCCAGCTCACATGAGTCACGCAGCAAAGGCAATAATAAAAGGCCTGCAGGTCGCAGATTGTATGCACCGACCGTATCTGGAAAGTCGAATCCCGCTGGGGCGAAACGCATTCGCCCGGACAACAATGTATGGCACATATCCATTCGAGAGTGAAACGCAATCACCCTGTTGATGTGCCATAATCACTCGCCACATGCGTCGGCGCCCGCCCCATACAATCTTTATGGTATCATCTCTATGCAGGGCGGGGATAGATGACTATTATCGTATGAATCATTACCCAAATGGGTGGCTCTGCGCCTGCTGTCTACTGCTTATGGCAGCACACGTTTCAGCGCAACAATCACCCGTAGCAGCAGGTAGCGTGGCGACCGGAACAGGAGGTTCTGTGTCGTGGTCGCTGGGCCAGGTTTTTGCCTCTGCCCAGGAATCCAACACTGCCTACCTCAACCAGGGCGTACAGCAGCCCTACGAAATTTTTGTGGTTTCTTCCAGCGAAGAAGCTGCGCACAAAGCCGTCAGGGTGTTTCCAAACCCTACCCTGCATCAGCTCACCCTCCAGCTCGATGGGCAGCCCGAAGCAGGCATGTACTGCCGCCTCACCGACATGCAGGGCCGCACCCAGCACCAACAGGCGGTGACATCCACTACCACCGACATCCCCGCCGATGCACTGGCACCAGGTACCTACCTGCTGACAGTCGGCCTCGAAACCAAATTTCTTCACACCTTTCAAATCATCAAACACTAATCATGAGAACATCACTTAGCTTTGCCATGCTGTGTTTTGCCGTATCTCTGCTGACGGCTCAGGCACCACAGAAAATGACGTATCAGGCTGTCGTGCGCAACGCAGCCGGCGATCTGGTCAAAAACACCTCCGTGGGCATGCGCACCACCATCCACAAGGGAGCGGAGAATGGCCCCGAAGTGTACAAGGAGATTTACAATCCCAACCCCACCACCAATGCCAACGGCCTGGTCACCGTGCAAGTGGGCGGTGGTATCGCCATTACCGGCTCCATGGCTGCCATAGACTGGAGCGCCGGGTCATATTTTATCCGCACGGAGACAGATCCGTCCGGAGGGACAAATTATACGGTGAGTGGGGCCAGCCAGCTCCTGAGCGTTCCCTATGCCCTCTACGCTGATAAGGCAGCCTCCGGAACTCCTGGCCCGCAAGGACCACAGGGACCTGCCGGCCCTCAGGGTCCACAGGGTCCCAAGGGCGACCCCGGCTCTGTCTTCAACGGCACCGCTCCCGGACAGATGCTGTATTGGAACGGTACCGCCTGGGTGACCGTCAATGCTGGCGGTACAGGCCTCATCATGACCATGTGCGACGGCGTGCCTACCTGGGGACCATGCCCTACAAAGGTGCCTGTGGTCACCACCAAGGATGCGAGCTGCCGCAACGGACAATCGTTTACAGCGGGTGGCGAGGTACTGCTGGATGGCGGAGCTGCTGTCACTGAACGCGGCTTGTGCTGGTCACTCAATGCAAACCCTACGATCGCAGACAGCAAGACCAGCGACGGTACGGGCTCAGGCAAATACACCAGCATTCCG
>JAJTEZ010000088.1 GCA_021298335.1 Saprospiraceae bacterium
AGTATCACCACTCGTAGAAGACAACACATCCACTGGATTGAAATTTCGTCCCAAAGCAAAGGAGGAGTCAATGTGGAGAAAGAAATCGCCGGTGGTTTTTTTTGTACTGACAATCAGTTGTATATCGTGTATTGAGTCTTTTTGTAATTGAATAAACGGGATGTCTGTCGCAAGGGAGATTTCGTTTTTATATGTATCTACTCTGCCTTTTATATGCAATGCAGAAAAATGACTGTTGGGTAATCCCAGCAGAGAGAGAAAATTCTTTGAGTCAAGCAAATCGATGGTAAAATCAAATCTCTGGTCTTTCGGCAATGCGTCATCTACCTTCCAGTTTCGGGTCAGGTAGGGATAATTCTTTTGTATGATATGCCTCATGGAAGAAGGAAGTCCAGGCAAATCGTACTTGCCATCCAACTGGATCACGCCCAGATCAGACTCGATATTGACGACCTGTGTTCCGCGCACCGACAGGCGGGAGTTGATGTCCAGCCGCTGGATCTGATAGACAGAATCCTTAAATTTGAACTTCATTTCATTGAAGCCCAGATTTCCGGTAAAATCACTCAAACCTGAACCGGATATCCGTGCATTGATCTTGCCTTCCAAAGAAAAGGGCTTTCCGGAAAGATGCAAGGCCTCAAAGTCGATGCGGTGAATGTCGGCGGTAAAATCCAGAAAAGCCTTGCCTTCAAAATATTCAAACGTACCTGAAAAAGCGAAATTGGCATTCTGGTCTTCGATGCTGAATTTTCCGTTAAACGTATTTTTATCCAGTCTGCCATCGAGAATAAAATCCTTATACGTGTACTTTTTATACTCCAGTGCGCTGACCACCGCCTGGAGTTTGGCTTTTGCCGAAGAAAGTGTGAGACCTTTTCCTTCCTGTACTGTTGATTTAAAGCTCACAAATCCCAAATCGGTATTTCCGCTCCACCAGCCAAGGTTGAAGCGGCGCAAATTCAAGGTACCCGAATATCTGGCTTTCTCGGCACCTTCACGGATATTCAGCTTCATATTGACTTCTGCCTCCCCAAGCGCCGAAAACAAATGCCCATAGGCCGTAAAATCCTCCAGATATCCATCAAACCTACCTGAAAAGCGAATCTCTCCAAGTTTGTAAAAGTTGTCCGGCGGCCGGAAATTCGGAATCAGAGACCTCATTTTCATTAGTGAGGTAGAAAATTCATCCATGCGCACAATGAAGTAAGCCTTGCTTGCGTGCAGCAAGTCGGTCACTTTAAATGAACCAGCAAGACTCATTTTATTTCCCAGCCGCAGATTGACATTCGTACCTGTGAGGTGATTGACTACCCCAAAATATCTGCCCTCCAAATCGAGGGTCTCCTGCAGATTATTTCTGATCACAGACAATTCTCCCAGCTTTGGAGCAAAGTGCACTATGTCTGCCAAATGGATACGCGTATCTGTAAAATCACAACTCAAAACCACCATTTCTGCAAACCGATTGAAAGATTTCAAGCCCGCATAATTTAACCGGATATGATCACTGATCTGCGTCTTTCCCAGCCGGACATTCAACCCTTTTGCATCCGTCATGCTGGACGTGACTTTCAGCGATTCACAGGATATATTTTCGATGACCAGACCCTGATTATCCACCGCATTGCACTCTCTGATGGACGCCGTAAGTTCACTGCCGTTTTTCAGCTGAATCTCGTTGACTTTCAGGTTGATCTTGTCAAAGAAAAACTGGTTGTAGTCCAGCCCGTTCCAGGGTGTTGCAGATACCGGACTGAATGCGCTGGAAGTGCCAAACCAGCCATTTCTGATCTCCAGGTTTCCCAATACAATGACTGGTTGCTGCTTAGGTAGATCGGTAGCGGGCCTGGTTTTTTTCTTCGAAGCATTCCCCGTGTCAACAGCACATTTTTCACCGTAAATATAATTGTAAAATGATGGAGACTCCAAAACAGCCGACGCAATGTGGAAATTTTTGTCTTGAAGCGACATACTATCTACCAAAAACTTACCCGATTTCAGTGCTAGTTTCTGGATAGATCCATTATTTTCATTGTGTATGGAAACCTCCAGATCCGACAATTCAATTTCACGCAACTGTAAGTCAAATGGACGAGAAGGGGTCGATTTCTTGCTTTTCAATGGAAGTTTGTCCAAAAATCTCTGTACGTTGGATACCGTAGAATCCCGCTCTGTAACGATGTTCAACTGCAGGCCATTCAGCCCAAAATAGGATAAATCCAGAGAATTATTGAACAAATAAAAGAGATTCTTCCCAAAGGAAAGCTGGAATGCCTGCACCCTAAGCAACGTATCACTGTGTTGATCTAAAACTCGTAAGTTTTGCAACACAAAACCATCAAACGGACTGATTTTTACTTTGTCAGCAGTAATTTGCGTACCCGTCACGGAGGAAAGATAGTTTGTAATTTTTGTGGAAAGGTACGTCTGGACAAACGAGAACTGTAGTACCAACACTAAAGTAGCCAGCAACAGAAAAAACGACCAAAAAATCCTCCTGCCCCAGAGAACCACCGGATGCGTCGAGGTTATCTCATCTTTCGTATTTTTCTGCTCTTCATTCACAGGGAACTATTTCTACCAGTTTCAGGTATAAAAATACGGTTTTCTTTCCGCAAAAAGCCGAATTTAACAGTACATTAACCTGATGCCCTCGTCAAAATCTCATCATGCACCAGTTCAATGCAACCAAAATGGATAAAAGATGTATTTTGTGTAAAAAATAAGAAAAATCATGCAGGCGATCATTGATTATTTCAGCACAATTCCGTCCCTCCACAGGACAGCCATTCTGGTGGGAGGCCTGACCTTTTTCTGGGTCTTAGAAAGCGCCATTCCACTATTCAGATTTGAGTATAAAAAGTGGAGCCATGCCTGGGTAAACATCTTTTTTACACTTACAACGATTGTGGTCAATTTTTCCCTGGCTTTTTTCCTGGTCCGAGTGTCTGATCACTTCTCTGCACAAGAATGGGGCCTGCTCCATCTGACAGAAATGCCTGACTGGCTGTTTTGTATCACAGGACTGCTCATGCTCGACCTGATAGGGGCGTATACAATCCACTTTCTGGAACATAAGGTAAAATGGATGTGGCAATTTCACCTGGTACACCATACAGACCAGCACATCGATACTACTTCAGCCAACAGACACCATCCCGGAGAAAGTGCCCTGCGCTTTGTATTCACCCTGCTCGCCGTCGTCCTCTCAGGGGCTCCCATGTGGCTGGTCATGATCTACCAGTCTCTGTCTGTACTCCTCACCCAATTCAACCACTCCAATATCCAGATCAACAGCAGGGTCGACAAACTACTGGGACTCGTTTTCTGCACTCCCAATATCCACCGCGTGCATCACCATTTCCGGCAGCCACTCACAGATTCAAATTATGGAAATATTTTTTCGTTCTGGGACCGCATGTTTGGAACCTTCGCAATCGCCGAAAATAAATCCTTGCAATATGGACTGGATACATATCCAGACCCTCAGGAAGTTTCCAGCATCAATGCAATTCTGAAAATGCCCTTTCAAACCTACCGGACTCCGCTGTCTTATGAAGCCGATAAACCGGCAAGCGGATCGTGAAGTTGCCTGACAAAGTAAGTATATGCCTGCCTACCCAGCGGTGAAACCTGTTCGGTTCCCTGATCAATCCTGAAAGAATATTCCACAATTTCGGCTTGCTGCTCAACAGAAAAATCGAGCAATTGCCTGCCCTCCCACATTGCAGTGATCAGTCCATATTCCCCACCATAATCATACACGCGCTCTGCCCGGTGTGCACGCCACGCTAAGGCAAGATAGATGGCTCCAAAATGCTGAAACTGCCACACATGCACCAATTCATGCATCAGCACAGCATCATCCAGTTTTTGGCGGTAATTGATGATTTCGAAGGTCACAAAAGCCTCAATCGTCTTGTGCCTGCATACAATGCTTCTGCTGTCGATTAAAATCTTACGGTATTGCAGCGACTCACCAAACACAGCACTGGCCATCTTGATTTCCCGTTCTGTGAGCTTGCGGTGCCACGGCTTCAAGGCCCGCATCAGCCACATCCAGCCCTCCCCAACCCACAAAACATCGGCAGCATAGCAGGCCGCATCCAGCAACCATGCAGGCACATTTCGGGAATAAAATGGCTTCACCACTGTAGCTTGCATTGGATGGCGCAGATGGTGCCAAAATCTCTTCACCCTGTTCCGGTAAGACAAGCCCTGAAACCTTCTCATGAAAACCGAAGTGCTTTCACCGGTGATATGCGCGTCACTAGATAGGTGGGGAGTATCAGCGTGAGCAGAGTCACAACAAATGTGCCGGCATTAATCCAGAGAATTGGCCCCCATTCAAGCAACACAGGGGCTGAATCCAGATAGTAATTGGCTTCATCCAACTTGATAAATCCGGTCTGCATTTGCAACCAGGCAATGCCCAGACCCAGAAAATTCCCCATTACCAGACCATACAGAATGATATAGGCTGCGTGATATAAAAAGATGCCCCGAATGGCAGCATTGGACATGCCCAGGGAAGTAAGTACGCCGATCATCTGAGTGCGTTCCAGAATCAGTATCAGCAGCACAGTGACCATGTTGATGATGGCCACGAGAATCATCAGACTGATGATGATTTCTTCATTGATGTCCTGCAGATTGAGCCAGTCAAAGATGGACGGAAACTTCTGGCGTACCGTTTCTGCATAATACTGAGCCGGCAATATTTCCGAGTAAATATAATCCGCGATCACATCCATATCACGGATGTCATCCAGGATCACTTCCATACCCTGCACTTCGTCCTGAGGCCATCCCAAGATGGAGCGGAGTCCCTCGATATCCACAAGGCAAAGTCGCTTATCATACTCTTCCATGCCTGTCTTGTAGATGCCGTTTACATAAAACCGCCGCTTGATTTGCTGGCCCTGCATGATAAAACTCATAATCACCTCCTGTCCCTGCCGCACCTGCATCTTTTCTGCAATGGGTCTGGAGAGGAGAATGGCAGGCGTTTTGTCAGCACCCACCGGTCGAACATCGGCCTTGCCCTGCACCAGAAAACCCTCCATCGACTTCCAGCTGTATGTCGAATCTACTCCTTTCAGGAGCACTCCGTGAAACTGCTTTTGATGACTCAATACTCCAGGCAAAATGATGTACGGATTTACTGCCTTCACGCCACCATTTGTGCTAAAAACCCT
Source organism: Saprospiraceae bacterium (assembly GCA_021298335.1). GTDB lineage: Bacteria > Bacteroidota > Bacteroidia > Chitinophagales > Saprospiraceae > OLB9. The sequence continues at coordinate 5,202 of JAJTEZ010000088.1, forward strand.
ACTCTGCCCCTCCACTTCATGTCCTAAAATCGTCAGATTTCGGGCGTATTCCAACCGGCTGATGTTTCTGATGGAATCATAAAAAGGTGCTGCACCCTCAATGGGAACAACCTCAAAATTTCGGGCGATATTGCTGTCGGTGATGTGGATATGCCCCCAGAATCCGAAAATTTTTTCCGTAATCTCCTTCTTAAAACCAGAAATCACAGCAGTGGTCAGAATCATGACAGCGACACCCACAGTAATGGCCGCCATTGCAATGCGGATGATGACGCGGGTAAACGTCCTGCTGTTATGCTGCATCAGCCTCCCTGCAATAAAATGTCCAAGATTCCTCAAATGCGCTATCTGTGTTTGATGAATTAATCCTACTTTTGCCTCGTCCTGAATGCAAAGATAGGAATTGCCTGATGAAATTGTTTCCACATCAAAAAAGTGGAGAAACTTACAGTAGGATCTATTTTTCCGGGAAAAATCATCACATCAGATGGAATCCTGGGAATATTCAGGAGAATCAATGTTGATCAATCAAAGTTCACAAAATAAAACAGACTCAAAAATGCTCGATTTTATTGACGAATTGAAATGGAGAGGCATGCTGCACAACACAACTCCCGGAGTGGAGGAGTTACTCTCTGAAAAAAAAATTACCGGATATATAGGTTTTGATCCCACAGCACCCAGTATGACCATTGGCAATTATGTGCAAATCATGCTGCTGAAACTCTTCCAGCTTTCCGGCCACACACCCATCGTTCTGATGGGAGGAGCTACCGGCCGAATTGGAGATCCCTCTTTCAAAGACGCAGAACGAGAACTAAAATCCTACGATGAACTGGACAGAAACCTTGCCTTTCAAACAAGGCAGATGCAGAAATTTCTCGATTTTGAAGGACCCAACGCGGCCATTCTTGTCAACAACCTGGACTTTTACCGCGACATGAATATCTTAACCTTTTTGCGGGATGTAGGCAAAACGCTGACTGTCAATTATATGATGTCCAAAGATTCCGTTAAAAACAGACTGGAAACAGGATTGTCGTTTACTGAATTCAGCTACCAGCTACTGCAATCCTACGATTTCCAGATCCTGTACACGCAACACCATTGCCAACTGCAGATGGGCGGGTCCGATCAGTGGGGCAATATCACCTCAGGCACGGAATTTATTCGAAGAAATGCAGATGGGAAAGCCTATGCCATCACCACTCCCCTACTTACGAAAGCCGATGGATCAAAATTTGGCAAATCCGAACAAGGCAATATCTGGCTGGATCCTGATCTGACTTCACCTTACAGGTTTTATCAGTTCTGGATCAATGCCGATGATGCCGACCTGGCAAAATATTTCAGATACTTCACCCTGAAATCTTACGAAGAGGTCGTTCAACTGGAACAGGAACACGCCGAAAATCCCCGCAGACTCAAGGAAATACTGGCCGAAGAACTGACCCGCAGAGTGCATTCAGATGAAGACTTCCTTTCAGTTCAAATGGTGAGCCACCTGCTCTTCCACAAAGATGCGAGTCCTGAGACCTGCAAACAACTGTCTGCAGGCCAACTGGCAACCGTCTCAGAAGAAATACCTTCGGCTACAGTGTCTCAAAATGTGCTGCAGGAAGGGATCTCTATCGTCGACCTGATGGCACACACCGGCATCAGCCCTTCTAAAACTGAGGCGCGCAAAGCCATTCAAAATAATGCCGTATCTGTCAATAAAACAAAGGTCATTGCGCACGATTTTATCATCGACAGCTCCAGCCTGTTGCACGAAAAATACATCATGCTCGAAAATGGCAAGAAAAACAAACAAATGCTGATTGTCGAAGCCTGACAGATAAATTCAAGCTGCCATTGAGTACATCGCGGGATATTTTTCCTTACCCTGCTATAATACAATATTGTTATGCGCATGAAGATCTTATTCAGTATTTTCGCTACTATAGGAATTTTTCAATTCTCCCACACCCAGTCACTTCCCGACCAGTGGCACTTTGATGAGTCGACCAAAATCATGAAGGCTGGAGATTTACCCTCAGAAGGCCTGTATAGTGAAGATGTCGTCAAGGAACTAAGGATGTACTTTACTTCCCAGTCCTACTGGACACAACTGACTCAAAATTATAATACCAAAACAGACCTCCCGGCAAAAATCATCTTCGATGGCGTGACCTATGATAGTGTGGGTGTCAGATTCAAAGGGCAGACGTCATATTCCATGAATACTACACAGAAAAAATCATTCAACATTTCAATGGATGCCTTTCGATCAAATCTGTCGATTGAAGGGTACCAAACCCTCAACCTGAACAACTCCTGGACCGATGCCTCCTTTATGCGAGAGGTCTTGTATTACAAGCTCATCCGCCAGCATACTCCCTCTGCCAAAGCTGGCTTTGTGCGACTGTTTATCAATGACCAGGACTGGGGCATCTACCAAAATGTGCAGCAACTTAACAAGGATTTTCTGGAAGAATGGTATGCAAGCAACGATGGCATTAACTTGAGAGCAGACGTACCGCCCGGCACAACCACAGGAGGACCTGGTCCGGGAGGTGGAGCCATGTGGGGAGATGGTACCGCAGCAATGAACTACCTGGGGGCAGACACCGCAACCTATAAAAAATATTACACCCTGAAAAGCAGCGGAATCACCCAGCCCTGGAAAAAACTGGTGGAAGCCTGCAGCCTGCTGAATCAGACGCCATTGACAAACCTCGAAGCAGAAGCCCCCAAAATACTTGACATCGATAAAATCCTGTGGCACCTGGCCAGCGAAATCGTCTTCGGAGATGATGACAGCTATGTATTCAAAGGCAAAATGGACTACTACCTGTATTTCGACCCAGACACAGAACGATGGGCCACATACGATTATGATGCAAACAGCACATTTTTGACCACACACGCTACCTGGTCACCTTTTTACAACGCTAACAAAGTCAATTATCCACTGCTGAACAAGCTGCTGGCTGTTCCAGCATTCCGACAAAGATATCTGGCGCATGTCAGAACATTGATTCAGGACGAACTGGATGAAACCATCGCCAATCAGCTGATAGACAAATACGATGTGCTCATCCGGGACATGGTGATTGCAGACACGAAAAAGCCGACAACATATACAGCCTATACCAGTGGCCTGACAGGGCTGAAAAATTATGTAAAAACCAGAAAAACCAATTTACTGGCCAATAGCGAAGTCAACACACCCAGTCCAAGTATTAGTAACCTAAAGTTTTCTACCAATGGTCAGCCATTCATCAATCCAAAAACAGGAGATGTGGTGGTTGTCACTTGCGAAGCCTCCTTTGCTAAAGGGATCAGAGAAGTTGTCCTGCATTATGGACACGGATTCTCCTCCCGCTTCACAACTGCCAAAATGCACGATGACGGCCTGGTTGGTGACGCAAAGGCAGGTGACGGTATATTTAGCATTCAAATGCCTGATGCACAAGCTACTACACTTGTGAAATTTTATGCAGAAGTGATTGGAAATGATCTAGCCGCCACACGAAGCTTCCTGCCTAAAGGAACCGAACATGAATGTATGGTGTACAGAGTCGAAGTAACCATCTCTGAAAGTAAAACGGTGGTCATCAATGAATTTATGGCCACAAATAC
>JAJTEZ010000089.1 GCA_021298335.1 Saprospiraceae bacterium
TGAAGGTGGTGAAAATGTCAAACCTAAAAGGTCATCACTCCAAAACTCCCCTACCCACTCTGTCTGGTAAGACAATGATGGGGTGTTCTGGGCCATCACCTCCACAGCCTGAGCATACAAACCTGAGTTTGGCTTTTCGCTGTATTCACCCACGTATGAAGTATATGGCTTACACAATTTCTGGTCCTCACGGATAGCCAACGCCCTTGCCTTACCCCAGTATGGAAACATTCCTTCTCCAGGTCCGGGAATCGTAGGTTGCCAGGCGCCCGCCTCGTTTAATCTTTCTTCCCAGTTGTTATTTTTGAACGGATCCTTGTAACCATCAAAGGAAACTGCATCAGTCTTCATCCACTCCCAAACTGCAGAAGCTACCGCCTCTCCATGATTTTTACTTCTCAGGTACACATCCTGACCTGCTTCAGCCTCAAAAGCCTTATTGTTTTTATCATTCAAGGCCTTGAAATTATTCTTCAGATCCTCAGTGACTGAAGGGAAAAGACGCTGGTAAAAATAATAATTCACAGCATTCACAACAGTCGGCCAATGGTACTCCTGATTAGCAAATGATTTAGGAATATTCAATCCGTTGTAACGGGATGCAATCGACTGGTACTCCGGCATACCATCCACGCAGGATTCATATGCAGCAAGGCCTACATATCCCAGAGCGCTGGCCGCGGGGCATGGTCGGTATCCTGATGCATACCTCTCAGTTTCCATCCAGATGGTATTCCATTCCTGGACAACATTGTAGGTATATTCGTTTACAGTCCGAAATTGTGTTTCTGCCTCGTTACCAATATCCTTTTTACAGGAAGGAAGAATAAAGGCGAGGACAGCAAACACAAAAACTGATTTAATAAATGTGCTCATTGTAAATTAATATTTTATGTATCGAAATGTTTGTTCTAAAAAACAAACAAAGTTACAATTTCAGTCTTTTCGATGATAGTAAATTTGCAAAAAAAAACGACGGTTCGATCAATAGTTTTTTACCTATTTACAAGTGCTTTTAATTATGAAACATATATATGAAAAAACCTGTAATGTGTATATCTTTAACTAAATCAAAAAGTTGCAATTCTACTCTCTATTCTTGAAATTCTTCATCAAAGATCGTTCCTGCATCTTCACCTTCAGGTTTACCTGATGATACAGACTCGTATTTACTGCAGTCTGTCTCGATTTGCTCCTCGTTTTCAGGCCTCATAAACACCGGATTTTTACCAAAGCCAAGACGATTGTCGGCTTCAATACGACTTAGCAATTTTTCAAAAAATGGCCTGGCCATCACTGCTCCCTGGCCATCAGAAAGTGACGTAAAACGAACAAACTCCTGATCTCCTCCTACCCAGGTGGAAATCAATACCTCGGGTGTAAAACCCACAAACCATCCATCTTTGTAATCATTGGTAGTACCTGTTTTGCCGGCAACCTCACTGAGAAATTTTGGCTGGATCACACTGGCTACGTATTTCAGCATATCCACAATCACATAATTAAATGCTGGGTTGATGGCTTTCTTTTGCTCAGGTACAGCAGAGTAAATGACCTTTCCATCCTTATCTTCAATCCGTGTCACAAATACCGGCTTTGACATCACACCCTCATTCGCAAATGCAGAATACGCCCCTGCCATTTCAAGGGCCGACAGTTCAGGCGTACCCAGACAAATTGAAGGATACTGTGGAATTTTTTTAGGATCAATTCCGAGATTTTCCACAAGATTTCTCACACTTTCTACGTTGCCGATTTCCTTCATCAAATATACTGACACCGAATTCTTTGAGTCCTTTAAGGCCTGACGCAATGTAATGGATTCTCCGCTGAATTTTCCATCCGCATTTCCGGGACACCAGCTTTGTGCCAACTGAAAATGAGGATCGTTGGCTTCAATACAATATTGCATGTCCTGTACCTTATAGCAGGGAGACAAGGCATTTTCGATGATGGCTGTCGAATACACAAATGGCTTAAACGTAGATCCAACCTGCCTGCTGGAATTGACATGGTCGTACTGGAAATATTTGTGCCCCACACCGCCCACCCAGGCAAGAATATTTCCTGACCTGGGGTCGATCGCCACAGACCCAATTTGCAAATGCTGCAAATGATAGCGGATTGAGTCCATTGGCGACATAAATGCGTCTTTCTCCCCAGAAGCATTATACGCAAACACCTTCATCATGACTTTCGTATTGAAAGATTTATTGACTGCCGCTTGCATTCTGTTCCACTGCTTTTTCAGTACAGGCCATAACTCACTTTCCATCACATTCCGACACTTATCATGAGATCCTTCTGTGATTTGTCCTTTTTCTGCCAGTCTACGCATGTACCCTTCCTCGTCCTCTTCTTCAAACATGCGAAAAATTTCATCGTCACTCAAAGTAATTCCCCCTAGTTCATCAGCAATTTGAGTAAACACATCAGACATAAACCGAAAACGAATCTGTTTATACCGATCAGTCTCCTTCATCAACTGGATGAGCTGCTTCTTTCTAGCTTCCGTTTCTTCCTTTTCAGCACCATAGGTCAAAAAGTCACGTCCTTTCCAGCGATCAAAATAACGCTGCTGCAGTTGCGACATGTGTTCCTGCATGGATTGTTCAGCATACTGTTGTATTCGCGAATCAATCGTTGTATATACTTTCAGTCCATCTACATAGGGATTGTAAATGCTGCCATCAGGCTTTCGGTAGTCGTCCTGTTCCAGTAGATTTTTCAGCCATTTCAACAGTTCTGCCCGGAAATAAGGGGCCAATCCGTCGTAATGAACCTCCCTTTTGAAATTTTCCAGCGTAATGGGTTTCAGACGCTTATTGAGATATTCCTCTTCAGACAGGAAGTCATTTTTGACCATTTGCTTTAAAACGACCGACCTGCGAAGGTGACAATTTTGGGGGTATATCCTTGGATTGAATAATCGGGGATTCTTCAGCATGCCAATCAGCACAGCCGCTTCCTCTACGTTCAGGTTTTTCTGATCCTTGCCAAAATAGGTCTTTGCAGCAGCACCAATGCCCACTGCATCATACAAAAAGTCACTCTTGTTGAGATACATGGCCAGAATCTCCTCCTTTGTATATCACTCCTTCATTTTCTGCCACACCCTTCTTAAAAAAGAAGGCGACCTCTCCGTAAAAAACAACTTGGCCAGCTGCTGGGTTATGGTACTCGCCCCTCCCCGCTTGCCCATAAAAACTATCGCCCGCGCTGTCCCCCTGAGGTCAATGCCAGAATGGCTGAAAAATCGTTCGTCTTCTGTTGCCACGAGGGCATCCACCAATACCGGATTAATTTCTTCATAGTTCAACCATTCCCTGTTATACTTAAATACCTTTCCCAAAACCTTGCCGTCAGATGATAAAAACTGTGAGGCAATCTCATACTTAGGGTTCTCGAGTTCCTCCGTATCCGGCAGCAAGACTTTGGAAATATAAAAAAATAAAATGACTGCAAGGGCTATACCTCCCAGCAAACCAATCTTGATATACCGGACGAATTTTTTTCCAAATGATGCTGTCTGAGAAACTATGGGTTTTGCCATGTAAAATCACATCTTAATAAATCGCCGAAAAGACATATTCTCCTGGATATATGTCAGCAACACAATATATATAATGATGCAATAATACAACTTGTTCAGTAAAATGACAGCATTTCGCCTAGAGAAAGCCAATACAAATCATTCCTCAGGTGACAGTTTACATGTTTCTCATGACTTGAATATGAAGCAGTCCTGCTCCTAAAGGAAAGATCCTGTCTGATAAGCAGCCGTGATTTCAATCAAAGTCTCACCATGGCAATGCTTTGTCCATAAACTGCTGCAACATGTGCAATGCATCACTTTTTGTGTATTCCCTGATATCAATTTGCGTATCCGGTCTGTGTTGAGCAGCAAATGTAGCCACCACACTTCGCCCCTGGTTGGTGGCAATGGGTTCACCTGCTGATTCGAGGTCTACCAAAGGCACTTTCACCGTAAGATTTCCCATTTGCACAACTGCCATACTCTTTTCAATACTCAGGATTTGTCCTGCAGTAGATCCGTTGCGCATGCGGGCGTGACTGCCCACTTCCAGCTTTTGTTTGCTTGCACTGATTTGGTTGGCAAAAACTTCCATTTTCAGTCGTTCGACTTCTTTTGCCGCTTCTTCCTGCTTTCGTTTGAGGGCAATAGACTCTTCCAGCGCCTTCTCTTCGTTTTTCTCTTTGCGGATTTCCTTGATGGCCTTTTGCCATTCCCGCTGTTGATCCATGACGTCAATGGCAGCCCTTTCCTTAGATTCCAATTTCCACTTTTTCTTTCGGATATCGAGATCTGACTGCATCTGCTCATAGGTCAGGATCAGCTTGTCCAGACGATCCTGCTTTTCAAGCAATGCGACTAGCTTGTCTTCGTATTCTTTTTTTTCAGACATCAATGTCGCGAGCATATCATCGATGGCCTTTTCGTTTTTGCCTGTTTTCTTCTGAGCAAAAGAAACGATTTCATGAGCGAGACCAATTTTCTCGGCAATTTCAAAAGCAAACGAACTGCCCGGCTTGCCCACGTGAAGCCGGAACGTGGGGGTTAAATGCTGCCTGTCAAATTCCATGGATCCATTGACAATGTGCGGCGTTTTAAAGGCAAAGAATTTGAGTTGAGAATAATGCGTCGTAATGACGGCAAAGACTTTTTTTCTGTTGATTTCATACAGTATCGCCTCGGCGATGGCACCCCCGATCTGCGGGTCTGTCCCCGCACCAAATTCATCAATCAGAACAAGAGACGCCTCATCAGCCTCTTCGGTGACTTTTTTCATGTTTGTCAGGTGCGATGAATATGTACTCAAATCATCTTCTAAAGACTGCTGATCACCAATATCGACAAACATTTTGCTAAACATTCCAAACGTAGAATTCTCATCACAGGTCACCAGAATACCACACTGCACCAGCATTTGAAGCAAGCCGACAGTTTTTAAAGCTACCGACTTTCCCCCGGCATTCGGACCACTCAATACCAAAATCCTGTTGCCGTGAAATAGTTGCAGATCAAAGGACACAACCGGCTGTCCCGATGATTCATTGCGCATTAGCAGGACAGGATTACGGGCTTCCTTTAAAGAAAATAATGGCTTTTCCTGGACATTGGGCCGACCGGCACCTGTTCGTATCGCAAATTTGGCCTTTGCCCGCACAGTATCCATTTTGACCAATATGTGTTGAATGGCCAGTAACGTATCTGCATACGGGCGAATAAACGCACATAATGCCCTCAGGATTCTATAAATTTCGTGCCTCCGTTCAGCGTACAGATTGTACACATCCTGATTCAGTACAACCACTTTCTCCGGTTCAATGTATACCGTTTTTCCGGTTGACGATTCATCGTGTAGGATTCCTGAGATTTTTCGCTTGTGTTCTACAGCCACAGTCAATACCCGACGTCCATTCCGAAGACTCTCCTGTGTGTCTACAAGAAAACCTTTCTGGCTGTAGAGCTCCAGTTCGCTCTGAAATATTTTGTCTATCTCTCTTTCCCTGGAGCGAATCATCTTTGTAATGCGCATCAGTTCTTCAGAAGCATTTGGCCTCACTTCGCCCTCGTCATCCAATACCCTGTCTATCTCTCGCAGAAGCGACTGATCAATGCGGATTGATGAAACAATTTCCTGAAGTAAGGGTAGCATTCTCGCCTTTTCACCCTCCTGGAAATACTTCAACAAGTCAAGACCCAGGGCAACAATTAAATATATGTTGCGGATATTTTCTGCATCCAGGACATAACCCTCCTTTCTCAGCAAGTATACATCATCACTGATGTTGTAAAACGGTGCTAGTGGAATCACTTCTCCCCTCTCAACAGACTTCTTCCACTCATCCGTCTCATCGAGCAATCGCACTACTGCCTGCAAATCTGTCTGTACCTGAATTTCTTCAAAGTGCCTGACAGCCATCTCCGACAAACACTCTTGCCTGATCGCCGATAAGACTTTACTAAACTCAATCTTTTCCCTGATATCCCGGGGGTACAAATGCATGAAAACTACGTCTAGGTATGTAAAAAGACCTGTAAACACTTTTTAGTACGGGAAAGTTCCCCGTTTACCCTGAATTCCATTCTAAGCAGGATTTTCCGGGGAGTTCTGTCATTTTGTCATATTTTGGCAAAAAACAGCTATATTTGCGGCTTTGAAAGACACATTTTGACGATGTACGACGAACAAAATCTTCTTTTGGGAAGTAAAAAAGAAATAGATGAAGCCAAGCAGGGCGAGGTCTTGTTTTACGACCAACCTCAAACCAATGGCAGGAAATTTTATATCGAATCTTATGGATGTGCGATGAATTTCAGTGATTCAGAAATTGTCGCTTCCATCCTGGCAGATGAAGGTTACGGACCTACCCGCGAAATGGAGTCAGCAGACCTCATCCTCGTCAACACTTGTTCTATCAGGGAAAAGGCGGAAGAAACTGTTCGCAACCGACTGAAAGTGTTCAATCAGCTGAAATACAAAAAACCCGATTTGCAGATCGGAGTGCTGGGCTGCATGGCAGAACGACTGAAAGCAAAACTGATGGAACAGGAAAAACTCGTCGACCTGGTAGTGGGGCCTGATGCCTATCGTGACCTGCCCAATTTGCTCGCGAAAGTGGATGAGGGAGAAAAAGGCATCAATGTGTTGTTGTCCCGCGAAGAAACGTATGCGGATATTTCGCCCCTCCGCCTTGAATCCAATGGTATCGTTGGTTTTATTTCCATCATGAGGGGTTGTGACAATATGTGCTCATTTTGTGTGGTGCCTTTTACCAGAGGACGCGAACGCAGCAGAGATACATACTCCATTATAGCCGAAGCCACAGATTTGTACCAGCGCGGATTCCGGGACATTACCCTGCTCGGTCAAAATGTTGACTCTTATAAGTGGCAAAGTCCGGATGGCGCAGAGTCTGTCAATTTTGCAGAACTACTGGACAGGGTTGCTGCTATTCACCCGGACCTTAGAATTCGTTTTTCGACAAGCCACCCCAAGGATATCACAGACGAAGTATTGCATACCATGGCTCGCCATGAAAATATCTGCAAATACATTCACCTGCCTGTTCAATCAGGAAATAGCCGGATCCTACAACTGATGAACCGCACTTACGACAGGGAATGGTATATGAATCGCGTCGATGCCATCTACCGCATTCTACCTGATTGCGCCATATCATCAGATATGATTGCCGGCTTCTGCAGTGAAACTGAAGAAGAACATGAGGATACGCTTTCCATGATCCAATATGCAAAATACAGCATGTCATACATGTTTATGTACTCTGAGCGGCCAGGGACCCCCGCAGCAAAAAAATTCGTGGATGACGTGCCGGAAGAAGTGAAGAAAAGACGATTGCAGGAAATCGTTGATGCGCAAATGAACATGTCTTTAAAAGTCAATCTCCAGGATGTAGGAAAAGTGATGAAAGTCCTGATTGAAGGAGACTCCAAGAGGTCAGATCAGGAATTCAAAGGCCGTACCAGTCAAAATAAAATGGTCAACTTTCCAAAGGATGGAAATTGTCAGCCCAGTCAGTATGTGCATGTAAAAATCACGGATGCATCCTCAGGATCCTTGAGAGGAATCATCATTCATACACCCGAAACAGAGACGCATTGAATATACAATCTGTCAAGCAACGATTTGGCATCATTGGCCGCTCACCCCTTCTCGAACGAGCACTGCAAACAGCCATCAGAGTAGCTGGAACAGATCTTTCTGTGTTGATTCAAGGAGAAAGTGGCGTGGGCAAAGAGATATTCAGCCGAATTATTCACGAGCTTTCTGTTCGGAAGCATAACCCCTTTATCGCCATCAACTGTGGAGCCATCCCAGCAGGAACAATCAACTCTGAGTTGTTTGGTCATGAAAAAGGAGCCTTCACAGGCGCAGTCATTGAACGTAAAGGGTATTTTGAGACGGTCGACGGAGGAACCATTTTCCTCGATGAAATCGGCGAAATGCCCCTGGATACCCAGGCTTTTCTTCTGCGCATCCTCGAATCCGGGGAGTTCCTTCGTGTTGGATCTTCAAAAGTGCTGTCCACAGATGTCCGGATAGTAGCCGCCACAAATGTCAATCTGGAAGAAAAAATTCAATCCGGTAAATTCAGGGAAGATCTATATTACAGGCTAAACACTGTCCCTATACGTGTGCCTGCCCTGCATGAACGACGGGAAGACATTTACATGCTTTTTCGCAAATTTTCCAGCGACTTTGCCGAAAAATACCGCTCCGAATCCATCAGCCTGACCCCTGAGGCAAGACTCATCCTGGAAAACTACAGATGGCCTGGCAACATCAGGGAACTTAAAAATTTGGTCGAACAACTCAGTGTACTAACAGAAGAAAAGGAGGTCGATGCTCCCTCTCTGATCGACTTGGTTCCCCACATCAAAAACAGACTACTGCCATCTACAGGTGCAGAAGGCAGCGGTAGTGAATCGTCGTTTCAGGAAAGAGAAATCCTGTTTAAGTTTCTGCTGGAAATGAAAAGTGATTTGAGTGATATGAAGTCACTGATTTATGAACTGATTCGCTCCAACAACCTGACCATGCCTGACCTGAGCCATTTGAAAGGCAGGCAAAGCATGACTGCAGAATCACTTTTTCCCACATCATTTGAAAGGACTAAACAAGAGCACCACACCCCGGCGTTCTCAGAATTTGACGACTCCCGTCCCATCTTATTGACACATAAAGGACAAACAGCCGGTTTTCATGACACAGAAGACGTGGAAGAAATCCTCTCCATTGAAGAAATGGAGAAAGACATGATTAAAAAGGCATTAAAAAAATTCAATAACCGTCGAAAAGATGCGGCTGACGAACTGGGCATTTCAGAGCGGACACTTTACCGAAAAATAAAGGAATACAATATTCCCGATTAATATGGACCACCACACTGATTTTCTGTTTTTGAACGGACAGATTATGCCCTCCGAAAAAGGTCTGATTCACGTTGGAGATATTGGTATTCTCAGAGGGTATGGAGCATTTGACTTTTTTCGCGTCGTAGATGGACATCCGGTATTTCTGGAAGATTATCTCGATAGATTTGAAAGATCGGTACATGGACTGCACCTACATCATCCATTCAGCAGGCAGCAACTGAGAGATGCCATCACCTCACTGATTGCACTCTATCCGATACCCCTGTTAGGCATACGCATGGTGTGTACCGGAGGCTATTCGGAAGATGTGTACACTCCGGTTGAGGGCAACCTGGTCATCCTAGCCAAACCCTTTGCATTTCATCCTTTTGAACAAGGATTGAAACTAATGTCTGTAGAATTTGAGAGAGAACTTTATCAACTGAAAAGCACAAATTATCTCTTTCCGATCACCATGTTGCCACAACTTCAAGCCGCCGGATGCGACGACGTAGTATATTATAAAAATGGATTGGTCAGTGAGTCTTCAAGATCAAATCTATTCATCATAAAAAATGGCATACTCATCACACCCGATACCGGAATTCTGAAAGGTGTGACCAGAAAACGAATCCTGCAGTTTGCCGATCAACTCATGCCTGTAGAGATTCGTCCGGTCTCCATTGCGGAACTCCATCAGGCAGATGAAGTGTTTTTGTCAGCCAGTACAAAGCGAATAACACCCGTGACTCGAGTGGATCAAACCTCCTATATTTCCGGGCCCTGGACTCAAGCGTTGTACCTACGCCTGATTGAAGAAGAAAAAAAGGAAAAACACTGAACTTTATGATTGACCTTTTGTCTTTTTTTCTTGCGTAAAAAGCCAGAAAGAGTACACCAAAGGTACAAGGACCAGGATGCCTACCAGTGTTAGAAAGATCGCTTCTAACGAATCGTTCCCAACGAGATGACTCCCTATGACAAACAGAATGCCTCCCCAGATCCAAAGTTTTCCTGTAAGCAAATGTGTTTTCTTCCAGTTGTCTTCGCTTTCCAGCGTCCAGGGCAATCTGACGCCGGCAAAATAATTCGGTTTGATATCCCGGATGAAATACCCTATTACGCTAAACAACAACCCAAGTAAGACAAAGACTATTCTGCTACTCATGGGGTTGTACGTGGAATAGATAATTACTATTCCGATAGCACTCATAAAAACGACCATGCTTAATGCCAGTTTTTCCATCGGACCAGGCGAAGGATCATTGCGGTATTTTGGATCAACTCGCGGCAGCTGAGTCAACAGGGCATAAACAAACAGTGAAACGGCAGCCAAAATCGATACCATCACAATTAGCTCGCTTTTGCTCCCATAACTATCGGGCTTCATTTGCGCATCGAAATGCACCGGAATCGTCTCAGGTAACTGTTGCCACACCAGTCCCAGATACACGAAAGGAGCAAGCAATGACACAACCAACAAGGCAGGCTTTCCAATGTTATTCCACATGAAAGAGAAGTTTAAATGAAAAAACTAAGATAAAAATTGGCAAATAATCCCACCAAAAATAAAACATATTTTTTTTCCGTGCCAAAAAAGGCGATCCAACAATATTGAAAATTATTCAGTATCACACAGAATCTTTCCTGGGAAACAAATACAGGTAATCCAGGAAGTACAAAAATCGGACTGAAAAATTATTGTTTTGAACAGAACCAAATAAGCCATTCAGGTTGTCCAGATATTGGCGTCCTAATGTCACGTCACTATTGTAGATTTGATTTTTCCATACTACGACAAGGTCACTGCCAGGAGCAAAACGCCAATTATACTGCATGTCAATGTTGAAAATATTGACATTTCGGTCAAAAATCGGACTACCGGAACCATCTTTGCCGTCAAACAGGATTGCCTGCAGGAATCCATCTTTACTCAATGGCCCAAACTGGTTGTATTCCACTCTGTCCCAATAGTGCCTGATGCGCAGATTTAAGCCCATCACGCTATTAAATAAAAATCGACCGCTAATTGCGTTTTCTACAATCAGGCGATTGCGCCGTCCAAATAATATGTCACCAATAGCCACACCCTCGGGAGGTTCAGGGAGTAGACTTCGATTTACATAGCCCGGCTCATGATAAATCAGAGTGACTGAGGACGATGGGAATACCGACAATTTGTCTGAAAACCGCACTCTGGGAGAAAATGAAATCGTTCCCTGGCTTCGTCCCTCCGCATCAAACCACCGCCAGTTTATTCTTGTATCGTAGGCAAATGGCTTCCGGTAATCAGAAGAGACAAAGCCTCCTATAGAATAGTTTTGCGGCCAGGTGAGAAAACGACTGAAATCAGAAGTTCGAGGTTCAAAATAGTCATAAGTCTGAAAAGGCTCCAGTCGCGAATTCATGCCTACCGCAAAACGCGTTTTCCACATCGTAAACTGGTCGATCGTAATGTAATAGTCAGAGTATACATCGGGTTTGAAAAGCCGCGAATACGTACTGGATGCCGAAACCCTGATTTGCTGAAGTGCTGGATTGGATGGTGTGTAATCCACAAATGAGCCAGTCACACCATAATATTTTTCATTTGGACTATACAAAAAGCCCATGTCATTGGGATTGTACTTGTCAGATTCTACTCCGTGAAGCAATTCGTAGGTCCAGTTTCCGCTGACTTTTCCTGCAGAAAGATTATACGTATATCCGGTAGAAGTATTGTCTGAATACAATTGCCTCGACAACGCACCGGACCCTTCAATGCCATAGGTTTGACCGGGCGTCCGGAAACCAAAAAAACCTCCTGTCACATTTGCATCATAATCGGCACCTAGTCGATAAACATGGGTATTCATCAGGCTAACATAGGAATTGTTGGGTAGATTCTGATCAAATACCAGGGCATTGTAGTTTGTCAATGGATTTGTCATTTCTGTACGTTCCGAACCATCGGCACTCCGGATGACTGCCTCTTCTCGACCTACAAGAGCGTTAAACATGCCTAAACCAGTACCTCTTCCTGTTCGGCCAGACACCTTGGTTGCATTATACAACTGACTGGTCTCAGGGTTACTGACGATAGATTCGCCTTCCTTCAAGCGGCCCTGCACGTCGTAGTAATGGATCGGACGTCCGCCGATTCTACGGGAATAAAAGAGCCTGCCTTTATTAAACAATTCAGTTCCTTCAGTAAAAAAAGGACGGTTTTCTTCAAAAAAGACTTCAAAGGGTGACAAATTCAACACCTGCTTATCGGAAATGACCTGGCCAAAATCCGGAACCAGTGTCATATCCAGCGTAAAAGCATCATTAATGCCATACTTCAGATCCAGACCAGCACTATAGGCATTGCCCAGTGAAAACTTGTTTTCCGCAGCCTGAGGGTTCCAGACGGTATTTAAATATGTCGATAAATATGGTGTGACCGAAAGCCTGATGGGACTCGAAATCTGACTAATACCTTCCAGATTCCCTGATTGTTTCACCC
>JAJTEZ010000217.1 GCA_021298335.1 Saprospiraceae bacterium
GGAAACGTTTCTACCAATGGAAGCGCCCCTGCAACTGAAGGCAGAAGCAACAAAGAAGTTGTTCTTGCTGTAGCGGATCAGGGAGTGGACGCTGGAGAAGTAGTAGAAATACCCGTTACGGCAGCAAACTTCAACGATGTTGCGGGATACCAATTGACCATGAATCTGAAGGGAGCAGGCTATGTTGGAGTGCATGCGGGTAAACTGGCAGTGAATGCAGCAAATGTAGGTGTCATTTCAAAAGGAGTGATTACCATCAGTTATGCGAGTGAAACAGCGGTGAATGCAGCAGAAGAAGAGGTCTTGTTTACGCTGGTTGTCAAAGCAGAAGAATCGACTTCCGTGGGACAAATGTTGCGCATCAACTCTTCAGTCACTCCTGCAGAGTCATATACCGGAGACCTGGCGGTTGGAGGCGTACGACTTGAGGAAAGAGCAACAGGAGCGGCAGATATCGAACTGATGCAAAACGAGCCGAACCCATTCAGAGGCCAGACAACAGTGCGCTTTAAGATGCCAAAAACAGGAAAAGCAACACTAAAGGTACTGGATGTGACAGGCAAGGTACTTGCTGTAAGAAATATCGAAGCAGTGAAAGGATTGAATACTGAAGTGTTTACAAAAGAACAGCTGGGCTCCAGCGGCGTAATGTACTACACGCTGGAAAGCGGTGACTTTACAGCAACCCGAAAGATGATATTGGTGGAGTAATACTCCTGCAAGATTGTAGTTGGTTTTAAAACAAAGCCTGGCTGTTTTCGTATGGCCAGGCTTTTTTATTTTTTTCCAGTACATCTCCGGATTTCACTGACGTGTATTCAATGAATGAAATCGAGGTATTTCTGAATTGATGAGGGAAACAGGATTTACTGATTTACAGTCTGCCTGATTTTCTGATTTGGGGAACTTTTTTTATACATTTTACGTTACGGGTCCTTCAACTTTCATTTTTACTACACCGGGGTAGTGAAAAACTAAAATTTTCACATGCAATTTCTACAGTTTTCGAATGTTGATACGAGTATACCATAAGTTTTATTTAAAAATATGATAAATTTTATAGCTATAAAAAAAATCATATATAGTGCTGAGAATCAATTTAATATATGATTTAGATTCGGTTAGTATTTAAAATTTTCATATTTGAATTTTATAGATAAGTATTTGGGCTTCATGGATAAGTCGGTGATGGCAGGTATTTACATCTTTGGGCATTGTTTATTCAACCTGATGATGATGTTTCAACTCCTTCTGTCCAGGAAGTATGTTTTAAGTTCTTTTGGATTTGGTAAGTATCTTTCATACGGACTTATGGTAGATGTATCGGGACAGATGATTTCTTCACAACGAAGAATAGATGTGCAGCCATCCCAAGGCAAAATATTGTGCAGACATTTAATTACAAAATCAAGGCGTGTGATTGCAGGTAATGTGTGTAATTCTAATACGCTGATCAAGTTGTTCATTTAATTAAACCAAACTTTTTAATCATGAAAAGGAACCAGAGAATGGATTTGTGGAATCAAATAGTATCAAAATTTAGAGCGGTACACACGTTGTATCTACAATTCGCTATAATTCCAATGATGCTGTATGTCAATTTTGCTAATCTCAAAGCTCAATGTCCAAGTGGCTGGCAGTCATTCCCGACCCAGGGATTCGCTGTAGGACTACAGGCGAGCAATATTGGAGGAGATGTGATAGATCCGGGTAAGTCAATGGGTGCTATTCAGTTGGCAGACGGTGAATTTGGATTGTTTCGACCTGATAACGCCGGTATATTGGATATAACTGGTGAGTATATCATTCATAATTTGGGGGAATTGGTGACACCCGGATCACCGGTGACTATGAGTCTTGGGTATTTTTCGAATACGGCATCACGCATGAAAATCGAGTATTCAACAGACTTGAATACCTGGACAGAGTTAGGTTTTTATTCCCGGAATACATCATCGGATGTTTTCTATTCTACCTTAGGTAGCAGGGTTGCGCATCATTTTACATTCAATGCTCCGGCAGGAGGTTTCAGGTACCTTCGGTATACAAATGTATCATCAGAGGCAGCAACGATGCAGGCCAATGGAAATAGCCAGTTAACAGTTGACCTTGGACTCACACTCAATTCAGAGAATCATATCATCATCAGTTACACAGGTAAGGATGCAAATTTCCGACGTCTGATGGTATCCACATCCACAGATGGAATAACGTATAATTTGTTGGGTTCAATTGGTACGTTTGGTTACTGGACAAATAATTTACAATCGGCACTTTATCCGATAACACCATTACTGAATGGTGATGCATCATATACGTATTATGTGTTGCCTGTTCCATCAGGAGGTGCAAAATTTGTGCAGATCACCGAAGAGGGAACAGGAAGTGGCACACAGGCATACATAGATGGAATTGGTTATGGTTGCGGTTTTTTTGATTTTGGTGATGCTCCGGATTTATCTGAAGGTACAGGTTTAGGAAACTATAGAACAACAAAATCTGATAATGGCCCCATGCACGTATTGCGTTTTCCTTTGTGGCAAACAGATAAAACGCCTTCCTTATATTTGAATGCCGCACCTGTACGAACACCTGAAGCGGCATCCAGTCCCAAAGCAAGCGCTGACGAGAATGAAGAGATTGTTTTGTCTTCCGCACTTACATGGCCAAATCTGCCTGAAATCAATTGCGCCAGTTGTTTTGTCAGAATGAGACTGACGACGACTCCTCTTTCTGATGTGCAGGCAACCACACAAATAGATGAACGGTCGGTAGGGCTGGCTGGTGACGGAGAGGTGGAAGACTACTTGTTGGGTGTAACAAATTTTTCAATAACAGATGTGAGTGTAGGAGCCTGTAAAAACGACTCCGAGACCCAGAATGTGCCAAAAGTTCTGGTTGCAGTGCTGCTTGACTGGAACGATATTCCTGTGGGTGATAAAATTGCAGTACAACTGGGAAATGAAGTCAAATATGTGGAAGCATCTGTACCCGGTACACCGCGTTATGCCCAGTTTATTGTTGATCCCACGGGATCGGCTGTAGATATCACGGCTTATCTTGTCAGTAACCCAACGCGGGTCAAGAGTTTTTCAGCCACTTTGCCGCCTCCTTGTCCTTTACCGTTATGCGGAGGACCCGAAAGCATTGGCGGTCAGGCCTTTATAGATTACAATGCCAGCGGTTTCTCAGAAGGCGCAGAGCCAGGTTTGGTTGATATTCCGGTTCGCGTTGTCGATGATGCAGGTACCGTGCTCTGTTCAACTACAACAGGCATTAACGGACTATGGTCTTGCAATGGTTTGCCTGCAGGAGTCAAAGTCCGGGTGGAATACCTTGTTCCTGACGGATTCTTCAATAGTCCGCCAGGTCAGGGTACGTTGACGAGCACTCAATTTGGACAAATAGGTGGAGGTTGCAGTTATAATCTGGGAGTGTATAAGCCTGAAGATTATGTGGATAACAATCCATGGGTAGTGACAACATGCTTTGGTAAGGGAGATCCGTTGATTCCCGGCAGTGATGCCAGCAGTGATCCTTCCATTGTGGCAAATCGGTTTACTACAAACGGAGGAATTGGGACAAAAAATTATTACCTGGCAAAAGGATCAGAGACAGGAACAGTCTGGGGTGTAGCCTACCAGCCAGAAACGAAGACTGTGATTTCCTCTGCTTTCATTCGACGACACGCAGGACTGGGGCCTGCCGGATTAGGAGCAATCTATAAAACTAATGCAGCACCATTGATTTCCGCTGTAAACCCAACTGCAGGTTCATCCTATTTTGGAGGTACAGAGGTGCTACTCAACCTGGATGATTATGGTATTAATACCGGAGACGAAACAACGATCAACAGATCAGATCTCGGTGCTGATGCACTAACTCCCACAAGAGACGCAGATGCTTTTGCGAAAGTAGGTAAGTGGGGTCTTGGTGACATAGATATATCGGCGAGATATGATACTCTTTGGGCGATCAACCTCTACAATCGGACGCTCGTACAAATTATCATTGGCAATCCGATATTGTCTCCCGTGCCGGCAGGAAACGTCTCTGAAATA
>JAJTEZ010000090.1 GCA_021298335.1 Saprospiraceae bacterium
ACTTTTTATAAGTATAATAGGCATCCATATTGGAAACGACGAGGTCAAAAGAGTGTCTTTCTCCATTGGCAGTCAGGCCGGATACTTTGTTTTTGTTGGTCTGTATTTCAGTTACCTCTGCGTTCATGTGGAAACAAACTCCCAATTCTTGAGCCAGTGCCACCAGTGCTTGAGTAATACTGATCATGCCTCCTTTGGGATAAAACGTCCCTTCATTGAACTCCAGGTGCGGAATCATAGTCAACATCGCTGGAGCGACATAAGGATTCGATCCGTTGTAAGTGGCATATCTGTTAAATAACTGCACCGTTTCAGGTTGACTGAACCACGATGCGTTATAGGCATTCATCGACTGTAACAAGTAAGAGGGACGTGTAGAAAAAAGGGCTGGAAACACTTTTTTTTGAAAAAAAGTTCCCCACTTGTGTAATGAATTTGTCAAAAATAATTGCCCCATGTGCTCATAGGAGTCTTTTGCACGGGCAAGGTACTTGCGGATAGTTGCTGCATCTTCTCCCAAAGACTTTTGCATTTCCTCAGCAAGCGAATCAGGATGTGCCCAGGCGGTCAGTTCTTTTCCGGAGGTAAAAAAATACCTGCAGGCTATTTCAGCCCGGGAATAAGAGAAATATTTGTCCATGGGCACTCCACAATCAGAAAACAATTCTTCTATGAGCTGCGGTTGGGTAAATAAGGAAGGCCCGGCATCAAATGCGTATTGACCCAGTTTGAAAAACGTCAGTTTCCCACCTGGATCATTGTTTTTTTCAAAAACATGCACGTCATGCCCTTGAGCAGCCAGGCGTACAGCGGAGGCCATCCCCGCTACTCCGGAACCGATGATAGCAATTTTTTTAGAATTCACTTTTTTTTCTCCGAAAAAATTCATCCGGTCTTCATTTACTTTTTAAAAAGTTGAAATGCACCAACGGGCAATTGCACAATTCCTGATTTTAAAACAAAAGAACTCCACTGATGTTTTTAAAACATCGCTTTTCCATTTTTATGAAACCACAACAAATTACCACAGTTTCTTTATTCCAACTCCAAGGCTTTCGTCAAAAATGGATAGGATTTCAGCAAATGGCTTTTTGGCCATCCAGATTGCAAGATGTGAGTGGACTTGTTTTTTCAAGGCTGATGGGGGTGGGATCCGGGAATGGATTTTCCGTTTTTCCGGACTTTGGAAAATTTGCTTTTCTCGCAGTATGGAATAGTGCAGAAGAAGCAGATCATTTTTTTTTGCATCATCCGGCATGGAATGACTACATCCGGAACGTCAGTACATTCACCACTTACCGCCTAGTGAATACGATGTCTCACGGCGCCTGGGGAGGGGCGAATCCTTTTGTTTCCGGTGCTATATATGATGATAAGGAAAAAGTAGTGGTTCTGACGAGAGCCACCATTCATTGGAAAGATATGGTCAGATTCTGGAAAGATGTACCACTTGTGAGCAGGAGTTTATCGGTTGCAAATCCGCCATTGCTTGCACTTGGGGTGGGAGAGTGGCCTTTCAGGTTCCAGGCGACTTTCAGCATCTGGCAAAGCGGCGAACATATGCGTTCATATGCCTACCAACACACAGCGCATAGAAATATGGTGGAAAAAACCCGTAAAGTCGGTTGGTATAAAGAAGAATTATTTGCCAGATTTTCGTTTCTTGAGTAAGTACATTTTTGGCGCCATTCGATAGGTTTATTACCCTTCATTATTCATTTATTCCTTATTTTTACATCACTATTTGGTGTTAGAATCGGAACCAGGTTCTTATGTCATATAAAGAAGATCTGGAAAGTCATGATGTTTTATAACCGTAAAGTATCTGGCTGTGACTAAAAGATTAGAGGTGCGAGCCGGATTTATAGTTGTGTTTTAGCCGGGGTTATTTGAAAGATTTGTTTTTCACGAGTCATCGGTTGTAAATTAAAAATAAGTTGAATGACAATTTTAGGGATTTTGAAGAAGCTGGATCAGTATCTGTTTTCGACCAGGGCTGCTGGTATTTACATGCTTTTGTTTGCGATAGCAATTGGAGCAGCAACTTTTGTTGAGAATGATTTTGGTACCAGTTCTGCACAGGCATTGATTTTTCGAGCAAGGTGGTTTGAAGTTTTATTGGTGCTTTTTTCAGGCGCTGTTTTATCAAATGTTTTCCGGTACAGAATGGTGCAGAATAAAAAGTGGGCTTCGCTGATTTTTCACGGCTCGATACTTATTATAATTGCTGGTGCTGGTGTGACAAGGTATTTTGGATATGAGGGAATGATGCATATCCGTGAGGGCAGTGCTGCCGACAGGTTTCTTTCTACCGAGAGTTTTTTGAAATGGACGATGATCATGGACGGAAAGTCGTATTCCTATGCCGAGCCGACGTATTTTTCTAGTTTAGGAGACAATTCTTTTTCAGAAAGCTATCAGATTGGCAACCAGGTATTAGCTGTCAGGATGAAGGAGTTTATTCCAAATCCTGCAGAAAAGCTGGAGCCATCTGCACAGGGAGCACCGATTATGAAAGTAGTTGTGGCCGGACGTGGTGGCAGAGAAGAGTATTTTCTTCGGAAAGGAGACAGAGCGACTATCAATGCTGTGAAATTTAATTTTACGGATGAATTGATTCCTGGTGCATTCAATGTCATTGTTAGAAACGATTCATTACTCTTTGCCACTGATACTCCTGTCTCACAAATGGTTATGGCGACGCAACAGCAAGATACCATTTATCCTGGAGGCTACAAGACTCTGATGTTGCGTTCGATGTACAATGTGAATGGGGCCGGATTTGTTATTGGCGACTTTCGTCCCAATGCTGTTGTGAATATGACATCTGCTGAACCAAAAATGAAGAACGAAAGCACGGCAGCCCTGCGTCTTGAGGTCAGTGTAAATAATGAAGTCAAAGAAGTCATAGTGACCGGTCGGAAGGGGGATGAAGGACAACCACAAAGGGTTGATTTTGGAAATATTTCTCTTTCTCTTTCATATGGTGCAAAATATATCCAATTGCCATTCTCCATTCAATGCCGTGATTTTATCATGGAGAGATATCCCGGTACAGATAATCCTTCCTCCTATGCAAGTGAGGTGACACTTATTGACGGTGCAAATGGGGTAAACATGCCTTACAGAATCTTTATGAATAATATTCTGGATTATGGAGGGTTCCGTTTTTTTCAGTCTTCGTTCGACCAGGATGAGCTTGGAACATACCTGAGCGTGAATCATGACTTTTGGGGAACATGGATTTCGTATATTGGTTATATTCTATTAACGATCGGTATGGCAATGACATTTTTTGCTAAAAATTCTCGATTTACCGAGTTGTTAGGTAAAATCAGCAAGTATCAACAAAGTAAAGCTCTTCTCCTGATGCTTGTAATTGGTGCCCTGCAGTTGGGTATGCCAGTTCATCTGCAGGGGCAGGACGTGTTAGTGCCCCCTGCAGTATCATCAATGCAGGCTGATGATTTTGGGACAATGCTTGTACAGGATCACAAAGGCAGGATAAAGCCTGTAAATACCCTGAGTGGGGAGGTTTTGCGCAAGGTGGCGAAAAAAGAATCACTTTACAGTTTAAGTGCCGATCAGATTTTCTTATCGATGATGATTCAGCCGGCTCAATGGGAAGGAGTACCTTTGATACATCAGGGCAGTCATCCGGGGATACAACAATTGTTGGGCACTACAGAAAAGCTGGTTTCTTACAGACAGTTTTTTGGAAAAGATGGCCAGTATGTGTTGCGAGAGGCCATTCGGGAGGCGCAGGCGATGAACCCAAAAGACCAGGGCACATTCGAAAAGACAGTCATCAAGCTTGATGAAAAAGTAAATATTGTCAGCATGGTATTTTCAGGCAGACTCCTTCGCATTTTTCCGGTAGAAAATGACCCTTCCAATACATGGGTGTCTCCTGCAGATATGAGAGAGATGCAAGGTGTAACTGCTGCGTTACAGGAAATGAATCTCCTCTTTAGTGAATACCTCGCAGCAGCAGAACAAAGCCTTTCAGGCGCTGATGCTGGAAATGCTGTAACCCTTCTCGGCCAGATTCAATCGAATCAAAAACTGAAAGGAGCTGCCGTTGTGCCTTCAGACATGAAAGTCAACGCTGAGTTAATGCTCAATTCACTTGATGTCTTTGGAAGATTGCGAAATGTTTACGGATTGTTTAGTCTCGCATTTTTGGTTGTATTCTTTATGTCAGTGTTTAGGTCAGACTTCCCTTTGGCCAAAGCCACAAAATGGGTTTGGTATGCCTTGCTTGCGGCTTTTGCCTTCCATACTCTGGGTTTAGGCCTTCGATGGTACATTTCGGGCAGGGCTCCCTGGAGTAATGGGTATGAGTCAATGATTTATATCGGATGGACTACAGTACTTGCCGGACTTTTGTTTTCCAGAAAATCATTAGGGGGCATGTCAGCCACTTCGGTACTTGCAGCGACTATACTTCTTGTAGCGGGGATGAGTTGGCTTGACCCGGAAATTACTCCGCTTGTCCCTGTGTTAAAGTCTTATTGGCTGACTATACACGTCTCTCTTGAAGCGGGGAGTTATGGGTTTTTGATGCTGGGAGCGGTTATCGGTATGTTGAATCTGGTGTTACTCGCCCTGTTGAATGACAGAAACCGTCAAACTATTGACAGGGTTGTTCGTGAACTGACAATGATTAGTGAAATTACCCTTCTGGGTGGGTTATTTATGGTTTCGATAGGAACGTATCTGGGTGGAGTCTGGGCTAATGAATCCTGGGGGCGTTACTGGGGATGGGATGCTAAGGAAACATGGGCATTGGTCACTATCCTTGTGTACGCATTCATATTGCACATGCGTTTTATGAAAGGCTTACAGGGTATTTTTGCATTCAATTTTGCTTCTCTCTTTGGTTTTGCCACAGTGATCATGACATATTTTGGTGTGAATTATTATCTCTCCGGTTTGCATTCATATGCGGCTGGAGACCCAGTGCCTGTTCCTTCTGAAGTGTATTACACCACTGTAGCATTAGCAGTTTTAAGCGTTGTTTCCTACATAAATTATCGCCGAAGGTATAAGATGTAATAGGATTGAACAAGAGGTCATGTTATTGATTATCATGTTTTGCCCATTGAAAACCTTCAACGGATGAGATGATAGTAAAATCTATAGCTTGATAATTACAAGGAGCTTGCCTTCGAATTTAACTGAAATCAAGTATTCGTTGAAAGAAATGCGCGTTTCCGTGCGTTCTCTTTATCTCCCCTTTGGATGACATTGATAGCATGCATTGCTGTCAAATCGATAATCTTTCACATCATCATGTTCTTCGGCAAGATCGTTGGCATCATTGTGCTCATGACAGTCAATGCAGCTGAACACATTGAGATTTGAAGGATTTGTATGGCAGTCCGTACAGTCGTTCCATGCTCCTTTGTGGTTGCCGGAAAAAATGGGAAAGAAATTGTCGTGATTGTCAAAACGAGCAGGTTTCCACCCGACTGCCAATGTGTGACATTCAGTGCATTTTTGCGGGAAGCCCTGATGCCCTGGATTTTTAGCAGTCAGATAATCCTGCTGGTGGCACTGGAAACAATCGGGGGATAAACCTGAATAAGTGTCAGGTTTATGGCATTGGGTACAAGAGAGGTTACTATGTCCTTCTTCAAGAGGAAAAAACTGATGATTTACCCCTGTTGACGTCCAGCCAATACTTACCACAGAATGGCAGGATTCGCAGGAAGTTGGGTAGTGCTCTTTTACATGGTTGGGTTGTGAAGCATTCAGGTAATCTACATTGTGGCAACCGTTACAGTCTAACGGAAGTGGCCCAAATCGGAGAGTGGTCTGGTTTTCATGACACAACGCACAATCTATCGTGCTATGATTTCCCACGAGAGGAAAGCTTGTCATTTCGTGCAGATTCGTGATGTTTTCAACGACCCAGGAATTAGGTGTATGGCAGCGGGCACAATCGTTACCTACGGATTGGGCATGGACATCTTCATGGCAAGAAAAACAAGTGGCCTTTACTTCTTCAAATACAAGATTGCTATGGCAGCTTCTGCATTCAATATTCCGATGCTGACCTTGCAGAGGAAATGCTGTCTTATCATGATTAAACCCGCCTTTCGTTGCTGCATAACTCCAGTTTTCCGGTGCATGGCACTGAGCGCAATCGATTGTAAACTTTTCCCCATGGGGTGATTGCCCGAAACCAGCCGCCACAAAAAGAAAGTAGATGAATACAATTTGAATTTTTAAGAAGACCATGTCATAGGATAGAGTGAGATATTGGTGCGTATTATTGATTGCCTGCGTCTTCCATGATGATGTCATACCTGTACCCTGCTCCAAAATCTTTATTCAGGGTGATTTTACCCGTCATTGCGATTTTCGCTCCTACAGGAACGGCAATCTGGCTTGTAATCGTGAGATCTATAGGTTTTCCTCCTTCTTTAGAACCATCGCGCAGGTGAATCCAGTTTTTTCCCATGATGCCATTGTTTACCTTGACACATTCTCCGGAAACAGTGATTACCTGGCCATCATATTTCTTTTTGTTTTTAAACAGGTCAGATAACTTTATTGCATTTTTTGCTGTGCCTGGACTTCCTTCTGAGCTCACAGAGGCTGCAACAGCAGCAGATCCTGGCGAGCCACTTGCGGCAAGATTTCCTCCCGGGTGGGCATTGGCATCGATTACATTTCCAACGAGGAAGATGGTGTCGAAAGTTCGTTTAAACTCCAGACTTTCAAAATTTGTCTTCATTAACCCACCTCTGAAAAGGTAGGGCTTGCCCTTTTCTGCTTCCATTTTGGCGGTTGCTATCCAATAGGCTTTAGTTCCTTCATTCACTTTCAGGTATGTATATCTTTCGGCCTGCAGTATTTCTGTGGCAACGACCTGGTGGACATCCGCCGAACCAGCAGCACCTGAAGCAGCTGGTGCTCCCGGAACAGCTCCATCTGCAGGGACTGCGTTTTGACCAGGTTCGTTGCCTGAGGCATCAGCCACTATGATTTTGGGCTTGTCTTCGCAGGCACTAAAAAAAAGCAAGGCAAACAAGCCAACTAGGACATTCTTTTTACACATGATGTATTAATTTTTGAAACGCTGTATAAATGTAATGAAATAACGATGGTATTCTTGTGAAGGTTCAAATGTTCCTTCATAATTCAACATTAGGGCGCTTTTTTTCATCAGGTTGACGGAAAAGCTGACACCACCGATATGTTGGTTAAGTGATGTCTCTGCATTGAAAAAATCGTACTGAACATTTCGGTAATTTAACTCGATACCAAGTTTCCCTTTCAGAGTTTGTCCGTTTAGCCGCGCCCCCAGAATACGCCCTTTAAAGTAATAGGATTCGAGCAGATTTACTGATATGTTTACGGTCTGAAACATACCCGGTAAGCTCATGATGCCCAGGTTGGCAACATAGTTTGTTGTTGGCTGCGGATTATTCCCCTGAAACCTATAAAAAGCCGATGCATTGATATTGAGAAACCGAAAAGGGGTATAAGTAACTTGCGCCCTGAAACCTTGTCTCGTTTCTTGTGCAAGAAACTGGTCGATGAATGTCTGATACGATTCGTAGTAAATGATATTCCTTCGGTTATCATATGAACCGGTAAGACTTAGGTTGTTTCTGATTCGGTATCTAAGTGATGCATAAAGACTGGTCAGGCTTATCTGACTTTCTGAAATTCCGTTAACTTTTTTAAACAAATCCAGTTCGGATGAAAAAAATACATTCAGCCGTTTCAGAAGGGAATTGTTGTGTTGAATGTATACGAATCTTCTGTCTGTCAGAAATTGATTTTGTTGTTCAGAAAGTGCGAGTGTCGTTTGTGCATTGCTGCCGTCTAACCGTTGATCATTTCGTACGGCATAGATGCCAAATTGAGGAAGCTTGATATTGAAACTAAAATTTTCAATATCAGGACGTGAACCTGCAAACGCACCAAATATGTATTTCCCCCGACTCACTTCACCTTGAATACCATCAATTGTTCCAAGATTGGCCATGTAGGAGTTGATTCTACGACCGGCCCAAATTTTGAACGGCTTGTCAGGTGCGTATTCCACTGCTAGAGCAAATATTTTAAAATCATTGTAAAAATCGGTTGTCGATTGATCGATGCCGTACCTGTATCTGTACGTGATATAAGTTTGTGCCGAAAATGATGATTTGTGTATGTTTTGTACCTGCATCGAAAATGCTGTCCTGATTCGTTGAAAATTTGAGGATTCTCCTGGATTGAACATGCCATTCGTTGTCACGGAGAGCCGACCATTTATCAATTGTTTTCTTTCTTTTTTATCCTCTACTCGTAAAGAGTCTTGCGGCAAGTTGCCGATGGCTTTTTCCAAAGGTTTATCTAAAGTGACCGCCGGCTCAATGATCTGTTTTTCATCATTATCGGGAGAGATGACTGCTTGTTTTGCCTTCTGTTCCTGCACTCTCTGCCCAACTATAGGCTGAATTGAGGGGATTAGCAAGTCTGTGACGCAGGAAGTAGATGATTTTTGTCTCACAACGAGTGCCGGGACCCAGCGATCGTCCACCCAAAGGGATAGGGTCATGCGGGTAATTTATTTTTCTCCGTCAGGATGACAGGCATAACAGGCACTGCTAAGGTATTGGTACCCGCTTACTCCGTTATGATCTGCGTTGGTTTGGGCCTGGTTGTTGTGCGGGTGACATCCCAGGCATGAAAAAACTGAGTAATTATTTGAGTTGGTATGGCAGTCGGAGCACAAATTCCATTCCCCTTCATGTTTGCCGGAATAAATCGGGAAGTACATGGCATCGTGGTTAAATGTGGATGGTGACCATGCAGTCTGCGAATGGCATTGCGTGCAATCAGTAGGAAATTGAGCAGTTTGGTGGTCAGGGTTTGTTGTATTGTTATAGTCGCCCTGGTGGCAGCCGTAGCAGGTATTTGGTGTATTGTTATAGTTTCCATTATGGCAATCTACACAATCCAGAGAGGTATGAGCTCCAGTAATAATCCAGTAAGAATTATGATTCGGGAAGAGGGCAGGATTCCAGCCGGGAGCGGTCGTATGGCAACTTACACAGTCCGTAGAAAGTGATAAGGTGGTGTGATTAGGATTTACTGAGGCATTGTAGTCACTTTGATGGCATCCGACACATGTATTTGGGGTGTTTGTATAGTTCCCATTGTGGCACAAAACGCAATCATTGGCAACCGGCACGTGGCCTCCTGTCAGAGGATAGTAATTGTTATGGTTGAATGTAGAAGGAGCCCATGCATTTTGACTATGGCAAATGGTGCAATCCGTCGGGTACTGGTTTGAGCTGTGGTTCGGGTTTACGGCACTGGTATAATCAGCTTGGTGGCAGCCATAGCAGGTATTGGGCGTACTGGTATAATTGCCCTGGTGACAATCCACACAAGTCAGGGAAGTGTGTGCACCCTGAATTTGATAGTAAGCATTGTGATTGGGGAATAAGGCAGGTGTCCATCCTGGTGCCGTAGTATGACATGTCAGGCATTCATTGCTCAAGCCTAGCGTTGTATGGCTTGGATTACTTGAATTA